>JAFSFD010000046.1 GCA_017435365.1 Akkermansia sp.
AACTAGTCGCCGCTACGCGGCTCAATGAATTACACGCAAAGCGTGTATGTAAATACGCCCATACGGGCGTATGAAAGCGCAGCTGGCGCTGCGCATGAAATACCGCCTGAAGGCGGTACGAAAGCGGCACTGTGTGCCGCACGGCTCTGGCGCACGCGCCAGAGCTAAATTCCCATTTATCGCACAGAGGGGGTGTCTTCTAAAATCTTTGGGGCTGAAGCCCGGGGATGGCGATTTATAGCTTGATTTCTCCGGTGTGTGTGTTAATTTGCATAAGGTGATGTATTCTCTTGTCCGAAAGACGCTGTTGGCGGCGGTTGCGTGGGTGCTCAGCTCCTGCGCGACGCAGGTGTATTTGAGCAAGTGGGAGCCCTCGCAGGTGGATTTGCCACGCGGGACGGTGCTGCATGTGGATGTGGAGGCCCGCGGGCCGCTGCGCCATGAGCTGCAGCGCGCCTTTGCGCAGCAGATTGCGGCGGATGGATACTACAGCCTGCATGGCAACGGGCCGTGTACGCATCTGCGCCTGCACCATGTGCATGTGAACATGGTGGAGCCCGCCCGGGATGATAAGCACCGCAGGCGCGCCTACCCGAATCGCGTGGAGCTCAGGGCCGATGTCATCAGCAATTACCAGCGCATCTACCGCCGCGAGGTTTCGGAGTATGTGAGCTGCGATTATGAGTATCGACCGGATTGGGAGGAGGTGGCAGAGGATATTGCCGCTGAGGTGATGAGCGAGCTCACGCCGCATCTGCGCCGATACAGCCTGGGGGTGGATGCCGTGGAGGGCAACCCGGCTGTGGAGCAGGCGGCACTGGCCTGCGCCGCCGGCAACTGGGAGCAGGGGCGCGCCCTGGCCCAGGCCGCGCTGCAGCAGAACCCGGCTGAGGCTGAGGCCTGCTATGTGCTCGGTATCATAGAGCGCAATGCGCGCAATTATTCCGCCTCCGATTCCTGGTTCCGTAAGGCGCACAGCCTGAAGCCGGACAGCAAGTACGCCTCTGCCCTGCGCGGTAATGCTCAGCTGCAGCAGGATGAAAGGCGGGCCCACGCCCAGTTGAATGGCAATGCGGGGTAAGAATGTAGTGCTGGAGTTGCGCGGGGTGCGCGACGGGATGGTGCATTTTCGCCTGCACCTGGGGCACCGCCGCGGCCTGCCTGCGGGGTTTTTGCGTACGTACTGTGCGGAATCGTGGGGCGAGCGGCTGCTGAGGTATATGGCCCGGTGCCTGTGCGGGCAGACGCGCCACCATTTCCGCATGAAGGTGCCGCCCTATGATGCCTCCCTGTGCGGCGTTTTCGCCTGGCGGCTGGAGGAGGCCTTCAGCGTGCTCAGGAAGGCCGGTTTCCTGCTGTATGATGATAGACGCGGGGAATGGGCTCCGAAGGAGATTTACGGGCATCTGAGGCAGCAGGGGAGGGTATCTGCGCCCATGCCGGTGCTGCGGGAGGCTCCCTGTGGCTATGAGGAAGTCTCCGGGGGCTGATGGGGGAGGGGCTGTTCAGCGGGTGAACTGAATGCCGGCGGCAGCCTGGCGGATGTCATCCACCGAGATATCGGCTTCCTGGAGCGAGGGGAAACCGGGGGCGGGGTTTTCCCACCAGCCGGCCAGGCCGCCCAGGGCGAGCAGCTCCGTGAAGCCGGTGCAGCTTTTGAGCAGGCGCAGCAGGTCTTTTGCCTCGTGGAACTGGGTCCACACATCGTCATCCTGTCGCACGAGGCGGGCCATCAGCCTGATGAGCTTTTCGGGTTTGCAGGGGCGGGCGGTGGTGTATTCCACCTCTGCCGCCCAGAAGTCCGCATCATGCCGGTGCCGCAGGCGGTTCCAGAAGGTAGGCTTGTGCTGCGTGTGCACGCGCACCATCCGCTGGCAGAGCCCCTCGCTGTACAGGGTGCTGCCGGGGGCCTCCTGCAGAAAATCGGCATCCATCCGGGGAAGTCCGGCGGGGGAGCAGATGAGCTGGGGGATTTCATCCTCACCCACCAGAATCAGGGGGAAGGGAAGCTGAATCTCACGGCAGTAGGGCCCGCGGGGAGTGGCGCTTCCGGGGGCTTGCTTCAGCCCGAAAAGAAAGCCCAGCAGCGGGGTGATGATGAGGTTGGGAATAGAGCCGTAATCAATCAGGAAACCTGCGAGCGGCACCACTATGAGAGCGCCTTTCACGCCGAGCACTGCACCCAGGTCCTTGAGAAGAGGCGTGGAGTATTCGGGCAGCCCCAGAACAAGAATGGAGAAGGCGGCGGTGAGAAACATGCCACCCAGAAAAGGAACGATGCATGTTTCAACATACTTGCGCGGCTTACGCCATTTCTCCCACACCCAGAGGCCGATGTTGCACCAGTTGAGCAGGGCGAGCAGCAGTCCCGGAATCAGGGGGAGACAGGCGATGCAGATGATGAAGATGGTTTTCATGGACAACGGCAGGGAGCCGGCTCACACTAGCACAGGGCCCGCAGGATTGCAAGAATAAATAGAGGTTTGTCGTTCCGCCAAAATTACGAGTTGCGAGTTACGAATTGTCAGCTCTGTGAGCCTTACGGCTCGCCATTCTACATCAAATACTTCCATGCTGGCGGGCGAATGCCCGCGGAACTTTTTACTTCGTAATTCGTAACTCGCAATTCGTAATTCAACATCCCATTTGCCTGGCAGCCGGAGTAATGCTCAGGTGGGGCGGCAGAAACAACACCCGGCCCCATAGGTGGGGCCGGGTGGGGAAAGTGCGGGTGCTGAGTCTCTTTATCTGGCGCGGAGGCGGCCGATGAGGCGCACTACCTCCCCGATGATGAGGACGGGGCAGGTGACGGCAGCGATGGTGAGCCATTCGCAGAGGGTGAGGGGCACCGTGCGGAAGATATCACCACCGAACTGGGTGGCCAGCACCTGGCCGAAGAGGATGATGGCCAGGATGAAGAGGAAGCTGCGGTTGGCAAAGATGCCGTTCACGAAGCTGTTGTTGGTGCCGTAGACACGGGCGTTGAACAGGTTCCAGAACTGCAGCATCACGAAGCCGGTGAAGAGCATGGTGACGGAGTGGCGGAAGGCCTCCGGCTCTGCGTCCTGAGAGGGCATGCCCTTCACATAGCTCACCAGGGCGATGATGAAGCCGATGCCGAGGCAGAGAATCCAGCGCCACATGGTGGGGGTGATGATGAAGGCGAACTTGTTGCGAGGCTTCTGCTCCATCACGTCATCGCTGGGCGGC
Organism: Akkermansia sp.; assembly: GCA_017435365.1. Classification (GTDB taxonomy): domain Bacteria; phylum Verrucomicrobiota; class Verrucomicrobiia; order Verrucomicrobiales; family Akkermansiaceae; genus Akkermansia. The sequence continues at coordinate 3,211 of JAFSFD010000046.1, forward strand.
TCAGAGGCCAGGGCCAGGGCGGCGAAGGTGTCCATGATGAGGTTGACCCAGAGCATCTGCGTGACGGTGAGCGGCAGCTCGCAGCCGATGAATGGGCCGAGGGCGGCGATACCGCAGGCGGCCACATTCACTGTGAGCTGGAAGACGATGAACTTCTGGATGTTGCGGTAGAGCGAGCGGCCCCACTTGATGGCGCGGATGATGGAGGCGAAGGAGTCATCCAGCAGGATGATATCGGAGGCTTCCTTGGCCACGGAGGTGCCAGTGATGCCCATGGAGAGGCCCACATCGGCGTGGTTGAGGGCGGGGGCGTCATTCGTGCCATCGCCGGTCACGGCGACGACGTGGCCCTTTTCCTGCAGGGCGTTGACCAGGCGGAGCTTATCCATGGGCTTGGCGCGGGAAAGCACGCGGAGGTCATTGACGCCATCCAGCAGCTGCTGGTCGGTGAGCTGGCCGAACTGGTCGCCGGTGAGCACGGCACCCTGGGGCAGCTCACCCTCCGGCAGCAGGCCGATTTCGCGGCCGATCTGGCAGGCGGTTTCGAAGTTATCGCCGGTCACAATCTTGATACCCACGCCGGCCTTGTGGCAGGAGGCCACGGCGGCGGGCACATCCGGGCGCACCGGGTCCTGGATGACGAAGCAGCCGAGCCAGGTGAGGCCGGTGCAGGCATCCTTCACGGCCTCGGGGGTATCGGCACGGCCTTCCTTATAGGCGAGGCCGAGCACGCGCATGGCCTTGCGCTGGGCGGTGCGGATGATGGTGAGCACCTCCTCGCGGGCGGCGTCAGAGAGCTCGCCTGCATAGGCGGCGGAGCACCGGGATAGCACCACCTCGGGCGCCCCCTTCATGAAGATGACATCCTTGCCCAGCACGGCAGAGTGGCCGCAGGTGGCCATGAACTTGTTCTGCGTGTGGAAGGGCAGCTGCGCGATGACGCTGAACTTGCTGCGGGCCTCGGCATAGGAAACGCCCTTGTCATTCAGGAACATGAGCATGGCGCCCTCGGTCACGTTGCCGAGCACCTTGCCGGCTTCGTCCAGGTCGGCGGTGGAGTTGGCCGCCACGGCCTCGGTGAGCAGCGGGAAGATGGGGGCGGCGGTGCCCTGCTCATTCACGCCGGGGAAATTGGCCTCGCGCACGCTCATGAGGTTCATGGTGAGGGTGCCGGTCTTATCGGAGCAGACAACAGTGGCGGCGCCGATGGTTTCGCAGGCGTCCATCTCGCGCACCAGGTTGTTCTGTTTGGCCATCTTGCGCATGCTGTAGGCCAGGCTGAGGGTCACGCTCATGGGCAGCCCCTCCGGCACGGATACCACGATGAGCGTGATGGCAATCATGAAGTAGGTGAGAATCTTATCCGCAGCGGCCTGGGGCATCCAGGTGGCGGGCTCGGCGGGCAGGATGCCGCTGCCGATGAGGGCGCCCACGGCCACGCCGAAGATGAGCGCGCCGGTGATAAGGCACTTGATCCACACGCCGAAGCCACTCTGCTTCACCCAGGCGGGGGAGGGGATGCGCACTCTGGCATAGCCCAGCAGGTCGCGGATGACCGGGTACCAGATTTTCAGCGTGGCGGCGGCAATGCCGGCGATGAGGGCGGCAAAGAAGTACCACTGGCTGGTGGAGAGCACGAACTTGCCCAGCAGCGCATCATGCGCCACCAGGGAGATGAAGAGGATGAGGGCAATGGAGGTGCCCACCACGTTGATGGCCTGGGAGAGGCTTTCCAGCTGCAGGTTCAGCGGGGATTTGGCGCCGGTCTCCTTGGTGGCGGCTTCGGCCACCTTGCCGATTTCGGTGGAATCGCCCACCTTGGTCACGCAGATGATGCCGTGGCCATCGGTCACGAGGGTGCTGCGCAGCACCACGTTGCGCGGGTAGGCACCGGGCAGGGTTTCCTCTTCCTCGGTGGGGACTTTGAGCACGGGCTCGGATTCACCGGTGAGGGAGGACTGGTTCACGCGCAGGGAGGAGGACTCCAGCACCACGCCGTCCGCCGGTACTTCCACGCCGGTTTCGAGGGTCACGATATCGCCCACCACCAGCTCATTCTTGGGCACCATGGTGTGCTTGCCGTCGCGCAGCACGCGCACGGGGGTCACATCGTTCACCTTGTTGAGGATATCGAACTCCTTGTTGGCGCGGTACTCGTTCACAAAGCCCACCGTGGTGGCCAGGAGCACGGCGCACATGATGCCGATGCTCTCAATGGGGCTGTGCTCACCGGGGGAGAGCAGCACGGGAATGAAGGAAATGATGGCGGCGGCAATGAGGATGACGATGAGCGGGTCGGCAAACTTGCGGGCCAGTTCCACCCACCACGGGTCGCGGCTGGGCGGGGTCATTTCATTGCTTCCGTATTTCTTGCGGCTTTCCTCTACCTGGGCAGTGGTCAGGCCGGTGTGGATATCGGTGGTCGTTTTCATAAGATTGGGGGTGGTGCATTATAATGCCAGGCAAGCCCGAATGCAAGACTTAAGAACACGGGGAGAGGCTGAGGGGCAAGAAACGGCCACCGCAGGGGAATCTGCGGTGGCCGGAAATGATATGGTGCGGGTAATGCGGAAATCAGAAGTTGCCCAGGTCGATGGAATCGCCGAAGGAGACGCCGATTTCGCGGGCCGCTTCGATGAGCTGGCTCTTGCTATCCACCAGGTGGAGGGTGCGCACAGCCTCTTCGATGGGCATGGAGACCATGTCCGTGCGGTGCAGGGCCACGGTTTCGCCGAATTTGCCTTCCTCGATGAGGTCGATAGCCTTGGTGCCGCAGCGCACGCCGAGCACGCGGTCGAAGGGGATGGGGGAGCCGCCGCGCTGGGTGTGGCCCAGCACGCAGTAGCGGGTTTCGATGCCGGTGATGGTCTCCAGCTTGGTGGAGAGGAAGGCCGCGATACCGCCGAGGCGCACTTCGCCCTTGGTCTCTTCATCCAGCGTGAGGAGCTTGCCGCCGATGGTGGCGCCCTCGCTCACCACGATGATGATTTCGCGCTGCCCCAGAGCCTTGGTGAGCTCTACCTTGCGCACGACGTCCTCCAGGGTGAAGGGAATCTCGGGGATGAGAATCACATCTGCGCCGCCGGAGATACCGCCGTACAGGGCAATCCAGCCGGCGTGGCGGCCCATCACCTCCACCACCATCATGCGCTGGTGGGAGAAAGCGGTGGTGCGCAGGCGGTCCAGCTGCTTGCTAACCACGGAAACGGCGGTCCAGAAGCCGAAGGTGTAGTCCGTGGCGCCCAGGTCGTTATCGATGGTCTTGGGCACGCCCACGATGGGCAGGCCGATCTGGCGGAGCTCCTGACCGATGGTCTGGGAGCCATCGCCACCCACCACGATGAGGGCGGAGAGACCGAGACGCTCCACAGTAGCCTTACTGCGGGTCAGAACGTCCTCTGCAATCTGCATACGGCCACCCACACCGCTCTTCACGGTGAAGTTGCCTTTGTTCACCGTGCCGAGGATGGTGCCGCCGGTGGAGCGGATGTTGAGGCAGTTTTCCGGCGTAAGGATGCGCCAGCGCTCGTTTTCGGGCGTGGAGAGCAGTCCTTCGAAACCGTCGTAGAAGCCGTAAACTGTCCAGCCGCGGGCGGAGGCAGCCGCCACGGCGCCTTCAATAACGGCGTTGAGACCGGGGCAGTCACCACCGGCGTTGAGAATACCTATGTTCATGAGATGTTAATTGGGGAGTAAAATGAATTTTGTTCTATCCTGGTAATCGTTAGTGGGGAGCCAGGCATCCCAGGCGTTCCAGCCATCGCGCAGGAAACGGGCGGTTTCCTGGTAGCGGGAGGAGGAGGAAGGCATGCCGAGCATGACCACCAGCAGGCGCTGGGCGAACGTGGCTTCCTTGCCGGTGGCCGGGTTCACCCGCTTGACCGAGGCGCGGCGGGCTGTCACCATGAGGCAGCTGCCCGCGCTGCGGGATTGCCCCACCTTCAGGCCGTCCACATGGCCGGAGCCGCTCAGCAACTTGTTGTTGTTGCGGATGGTCTGGCTGCGCTTGCCGGCAGGGGTGTGAATGGTGACGATGCAACCGGTCTGGGCGGTGATGGCCAGCAGGTCCGTGTCGTTGATGGCATACATACCCAGCAGAGCCATATCGCGGGCGGAGGACTGGGTGATGACGGCTCCGTTCGTGCCTTTGAACACGGTGGAGGTCATGCCCAGGCGGCGGGCGAGATTGTTCATCTGAGTAAGGAAGGCACCTTCCGGATTCCGGCTGCTCAGGCTGCCGCCGCAGGCATAAGCCAGGGTGGTGGCGCAGGCGCTGTCGTCCCACATGAGGGCGGAGTAGAGCGCATCACGCACGGAGATATAGTCCCCCGGGCGCAGGCGGAGCAGGTTGGTGCGCTGCCAGACCACGGCTTCTGCCGGCACTGTAATCAGGCGGTTCATATCCACCTTGTACGCCTTCACCCAGTCCATGATGACCACGGCCGTGGCCAGATTGGTCAGCATGCCGATGGGGCGTTTGAGATTGGAGTTGGAGGAGTACAGCACGCGGCCGGAGTTGACCTCCAGCGCAACATAGCTGGGGGTGGTTTTCTCCGGGGTCACGATGCTCTGGTAGGTACAGGAGGTGAACAGCCCGCTGACAGCGGCCCCTAACGCACAAAGATATGTGAGAGCTTTATTCATTTAGAAGCTGCCGACTTGGATTTGCAGCACTTGCGGGCTGGCTTGCTTCCCTTGGTGCCGGTTTGGACGCGGTCGCTGTGCATTTCCTCGGGGCTGCGGTCGCCGAAGATGATGCCGAGGTCGCGGGCCGTGCTGACTACCTGACTGTCTGTGCTGACGAAACGGTGGTGGGCCACGGCTTCCTCAATTGGCACGTTGTCGATGTTGAGGCCGTTGAGCACCACAGTCTTGCCGAAGTCCTTCTTTTCGATGAGCTTCACGGCTTCCACACCGAAGCGGACACCGAGGATGCGGTCGAAGGCGCAGGGGGTGCCGCCGCGCTGGGTGTGGCCCAGCACGCAGTAGCGGGTTTCGATACCGGTGCGTTCCTGCAGAATCTGGGTGAGCTTGTTGCCGATGCCGCCGAGGCGTTCATCACCGTTTTCCTTGTTGTGCACGGTGACGAGCTGGCCGTTCAGGCGGGAACCCTCGGCCACTACCACGATGATTTCGCGCTGGCCGGTGGCCTTGCGGGCCTTGATGCATTCGATGACCTTGTCCAGGTCGTACTCGATTTCGGGGATGAGCACCACGTCTGCCGCAGCAGCGATGCCGCCGTACAGCGCAATCCAGCCGGACATATCGCCCATCACCTCAATCACCATCATGCGCTGGTGGGCATTGGCGGTGGTGCGGATGCGGTCGATGGATTCCGTCACCACGGTCACGGCGCTGTGGAAACCGAAGGTGTAGTCGGAGTCGCTGCAGAGGTCGTTGTTGATGGTCTTGGGGATGGAAATCACGGGCAGGCCTTCCTCGGAGAGGAGGCTGGCGGTGCGGGCGGAGCCGCTGCCGCCGATAACGGCCAGGGCCTGGAGACCGAGGGCGTTGATGGTTTTCTTGGCCTTGGCCATGACCTCGCGGTCCACCTGGCGGCGGCCCACTTTGTTGGTGACAACCTTGAAGTTGCCGGTGCTGGTGGTGCCGAGAATGGTGCCGCCGTAGGCGCGGATTTTGTGTGTCTTATTGGGCGTGAGGGTTTCATAACGGCGGCCCCCTGCCACGGGCAGGAGGCCTTCAAAACCGTCATGGAAACCGATAACTCGCCAACCACGGCGATAGGCTGCAGAAACGTAGCCTTCAATCACCGCATTGATGCCGGGGCAGTCGCCGCCGGAGTTGAGAATACCGATAATCATGTTTTAGTATTGTTACGTTAAGCTTGTGTGGAGGGGGCGGGGATGGCGCCGAAATAGTGAGCGCAGCACCACAGGGCGCGGGGGTGGTGGAAGAAGGATTTCCACATGGAGCCCTTCAGTCCGTTGGTGGTGGAGCCGTCCTGGTTGCAGTAGCCGAACCACTCGCCGTGTTCCTTGTCCTGCAGGTGCTCGAATGCCCAGTCGTGGATGCGCTGGTGCCACTCGGCGTATTTTTCATCGCCGGTCATGGTATAGGCCAGGCAGGTGCCGATGAGGGCTTCATCGTGCGGCCACCAGAACTTCATGTTGTGCCAGTACTCCTGCACCGGTTTGTTGTACACATCGGTGTAGTAGAGCAGGCCGCCGTACTTCTTGTCCCAGCCGCGGGCCAGGGCCCAGTCAATCATCTTGCAGCCGATTTCGATGAGCTTCTTATCGCCGCCGCGGTAGCGGGCTTCCTCCAGCACGAACCAGCCGCCTTCGATATCGTGGCCGGGGTTGAGCACGCGCTCATCGAAGTGGTCGATGACGGAGCCGTCCGGCGCCACGTTTTCGAGCACGGCCTGGATATCCTCGTGCAGGAAGAGGCGCTGCAGGTCATCGATGCAGCGGTCAATCCAGGCGGTGTACACACCGCCCTCATCGCCGAGGTAGCGGCGCATTTCCTGGGCGGTGACGAGCATAATCATGCGGCAGCCCAGGTTTTCGCCGGGGCGGTTGCCGGTGCTCTTGGGAGCCATCTTGCCGGGGGTGAAGAAGATATCGGCAAAGACGCCGAACCAGTTGCGGGCGCGCTCGGCGCTCTTCGGGTCGCCGGTGGCGCCGTAGTGGGCCGCCCAGGCAATGGCAGCGAAGCATTCGCTGTAGGCATAGCGGCGCATGCGGATGGGCATGCCATCTGCCGCCACGTGGAAGTACATGCGGTTGGCCTCGTGGTCCGCGCAGTGCTCTTCGAGGAATTTGAGGGCGCTTTCGGCGCATTCCATCCAGAGCGGATTCTTCTCGATGCTGTTGTAGCAGGTAAGGAGCATCCAGGCCATGCGGCCCTGTGCCCACACGTTCTTGTCGGTATCTACCAGGGTGCCATCGGCGGCGTAGCAATGGTAGAGACCCCCGTTCACTGTGTCCAGTGAACGGGGAAACCAGAACGGCACTACCTCATTGAGCAGCTTGTCTTTGTAGAATTCGCCAAGTGCTTTGGTATCCATGAGGAAATGCGGGTTGGAGCTTTACTTGTAGATGGCCCAGTCGTAGAAGCCGATGGCCTTGAGCTCGCTCTTGAGGGCCTCGAGGGTGGCTTTGTCCTGCTTGCCCATGGGGAGGCGGGCCGGGCCGAAGTCCACGCCGGTCCATTCGCTCATGAGGTACTTGCAGCAGCCCATGTAGCCCTTGCCGGCGATGATGTTGATCATGGTGACGGAGAGCTGCTGCAGGCGGCGGGCCTCAGCGAGGTCACCGGCGTCCACTGCCTTCATGATGTCATCATACAGCTTGGGGGCATAGTTGAAGGAGGAGCCCACGCCGCCCTTGGCACCAGTGGCATAGGCGCCGAGGAACCATTCGTCCACACCCCAGGGAATGTCGTACTTGCCGCCATCGTAGTTCAGGGCGTCCATGTACAGGGCCAGGTCGGGGTTGGTGAACTTCACACCCACAAAGTTCGGAATCTTCATGGCGCAGGCCTCAATCATCTTGCAGGGGTTGAAGCCCACGTGGGTGAGCACGGGGATATCGTAGAAGTAGAAGGGCAGCTCAGGGGCCCCGGAGGCGGCCACGGCCAGGCTGTCTACCAGCAGATCGATGCTGCCGGGCTTGAAGTAGCAAGGGGAGTTGCTGGCGGTGCCGGTGGCACCGCACTCAGCAGCGTAGGCGGCAAGCTCGCGGCCGTCGTACACGCAGTTGCCACCGGTGTGTACGATGACATCGATGCCGTACTTCTTGCCGGCCTCGCCCCAGGCGGCCATGTTTTCCTTGCGCTCGGTGAGCTGCATGTGGGCGGATTCACCGGTGGAGCCGGTGATGAAAACGGACTTGATGCCCTGGCTGGCCAGGAACTTGGCCTGCGCGTCCACTGCATTCGGATTGCAGGAGCCATCGGCATTCATCGGGGTGTGCGTAGCAGCACAGAGACCGTGAATTTTGAATGAGGTTTCCATATCTGTAGTATGTGTTTTGTATGCGAGAAATAAGGAGGAGGGAAATCGAAAATTGCCCAGTGCTACTTTTAGCGCAAAGGGCATGATTTTTCAAGAATAATCTGCTGATTGGGTGGAAATAGGCTTATTTTTCCGACTTTACCCGCTTGAAGCGCATTTTCAGCTCGTCTTCCGGGCGGTTGCGCGCCTTGTTTTTCTGGCGGATGAATTCGCGGGCTTCCGGTGGCAGTTTTTCCATGATGTGGAAGTCGACGACGGCCAGGTCATCAGACTCGAAGGAGAGGCTGACGAGGTATTTTTCCTGATTGCGGGAGATTTCGATGGAGTAGGGTTCGCTTTCATCCTGCAGCCAGGAGTATTGGAAGGTGGCGCGGTAATTACCACCCCGCCAGCGGGCGGTGCAGTCAGTGACTTCCACATAGCCCAGTTTGTTGTATTCCTGCCATTCGCCCTGCACGAGCTCGCGCGGGTTTTTGAACCAGCCCGGCAGCAGCAGGGCAGCGCAGGAAAGGAGAGAAATCAGAAACAGCAGGAGGATGAGGCGTATGCGGGTCATAACTGCTCTCAGTCTAGCATATTCTGTTTGTTTTGCAATCATTCTGTGCGTGAAATCATCATTTCAGGCATGAAGGAACTTATCTTACTGCGGCACGGGGAATCTGAGTGGAACGCAGAAAACCGATTCACCGGCTGGGCAGATGTGCCACTCTCTGCGGCGGGACGGCAGGAGGCTGCACTGGCCGGGAGGCGGTTGAAGGAGAGCGGCTTCACCTGCCGGGGGGCCTGTTGTTCCGTGCTGGTGCGGGCAGTGCATACGCTCAATATCGTGCTGGATGAGATGGACTGCGCCTGGGTTCCGGTTCATAAGGACTGGCGGCTCAATGAGAAGCACTATGGTGCGCTGCAGGGACGCCACAAGGCGGAGGTGGAAAACGAAGCCGGGGCAGAACAGGTGAGACGCTGGCGGCGGGCATATGATTGCCCACCACCGGCCCTGCAACCCGGGGATGAGAGGCTGCCGAAACTGGATGCCCGCTACGATGCCATACCCCGGCATCTGCTTCCGGTTACCGAATCGCTGCTGGATACCCGCCTGCGGGTGAGGGCCTGCTGGGAGGAGCTTGTGCGCCCCCGGCTGTATGCAGCCGGTACTTTGCTGGTGGTGGCGCATGGCAACAGCCTGCGTGCATTGGTCATGCACCTGCGTGGTCTCACGCCCACCGGGGTGGAGCAGCTGGAGATTCCGACAGCGCACCCCTTACGCTTTGTGTTCGATGACGATATGAAACTGCTTTCATAACGGAACGCAGAGCCCCCTGTGCGGAGATGGTTGACGCGGGGGAGGAGAAGTGCCATGCTGTGCAGCATGGCGATACGAATGAAAGAATGGGGCATGCAGGCCTATCCCCGGCAAGGGGTGCACCTGCCGCTCAATGCGTTGAATGATTGGGGGCGCACCGGCCGGGCTCTGGGGCAGGGTGTGGCAGCAGCGGGGCAGGGCCTGGCCGCACTGGCCCCGGCCATTGAGCAAGTGGCACGCACCGGCCGCAGTGCTGATGCCGCCGCCATGCTGGATGAAATAGGCCGGGAGACGGTGGAGGAGTTGCTGGACCTGCCCGTCCGGGATTGGGACTACAGCTGGCAGCAGGCCTATGCACCGCGGGTGCATGAGATGCTGAATGAATTTTCGGGTGGCGAGCGAGATGAAGCCTTGCGCCTGAGCGAATTGTATGGGGAGAAATATTCGCTGGAAGGTCGCCGCAGCATGGAACTGGAGCGGCTGCACCAGGCAAAGTCCCACTGGCGCAGACAGGTGGATACCGCAGTGCAGAGCGGTGATGCTGATTCCGCCCGCCAGTGGGTGGAGCAGGGGCGCGGAGTTTTCGTGCCGGAGTCGGAAATGCCGCAGGAATTGGAGGCTGTTCAGAGCCGCAGCCTGCTAAGCCGGTGGCAGCAGCACCTGCTGCAGGACCCGCACACTGCCCTGGCAGAATGGCAGTCGCCCACTGCCTTGAAACCTGCCGGGCAGGCGGAGCTCAGTGCTCTGGAAAAGGAGATGCAGAAGACCCGCGCCGGATTGTTTGACCAGCTTGCTGTCCAGTTGGGCGCTTCCTTGGAACAGGGGGATGAACCGGATGCCGGGCAGCTGGAACGCGCTGTGGCAGCCGGGGTGCTGGCGCCTGAGCAGCTGGCACTTCTGCAGCAACCCCGTACTGCGTTGAGCGTGGCAGAGTCCTGCAACTGGTTTCGCCGCATTGATGAACGCGCTGAGGCAGATGATGCTCGCCTGGTGGTGGATATTGCACTTGCTCCGCTGCCTGTGGAGCAGAAACAGGTGCTCCTGCGCCGCTTGCAGGATACGGCCGCCGTGCCTCAGCAGCGCCGGAGCCGCATGAGTCGTGCGCTCTGGAATCTGTACCGCGCCGGGCGCTTCGGTTGCCCGGGTGATGAGGAGGCCATGCGGTGCCTGGGGCGTTTGCAGGAAGAAGCCTTGCGCGGCATGAACTCCTGGTCGGAGAAGGACTGTGAGCGCTGGCTGGAGACTTTCAGCCGGGCAGGGGAAGATAACTGGGTATGCTTTGAATAGAAATGATTTGATTTATGAATACTGAAACTACCATGATTGAACAGAAGGCGCCAATCCCGCTGGAATCGCTTTCTCCGCTGCCGGAGAGGAATGTGGGGCGCGAGCTGGAAAAGGGGCAGTACTGGAACCACCTGCTGACCGGAGACCTTTCCACGGTGCCGGAGACAGTGCGGCGCAAGGCTGGTGCTGCGGATGAATCCCTGCCGGCAGAAGAACGGGATTATCGCCTGGCTGCCAGTATCAACCGCTCCTGGGTGGTGGACCACCGGAACATGAGCCGGGAGGAAGTGAGTGCTGCCTGGCCGGATTTGCGGCGCGAAATGGCTGAGGAACTGGGCGTGGCTGATAATGAGAACGAGGTGTATGCCGGCTTATCCCTGCGGCACAGCGAGGAGCCACTGCGTGAACAGGTGCGCCGCTTGTTCCGGAGTAATTATGAGGCTGCGCTGAAGGGCGAGTCACCTGCGCTGCCGGAGCCTGCCGATGAGCGCCGCGTTTGTGAAACCGCCCAGGCGCACGCGCAGCGCACCCGTGAGGAGTATCTGCCGCTTGCAGAGTCTGTTTCCGAGGGCTGGTCGGCGCTCAAAGCTCTGGAGTCAGAGATGGTTTCTTTCCCGGAATTGATTTCGGGCGCGCCGGGGCTGCTCCGGGCGGTGGATACACTGGCGGATATGGAACCGGATGAGCGACACAAGGTGTACGCCATCGCCCGCTCGTTGCCATCGGCAGAAAAATTACAGCCTGAGCCGGAGAGCCTGGGGCGTGCCTTGCTGCACGGCGTGCGCCGCGGTGCGGATAACCTGCGGCATTCCATGCTGCAGGGGGCGGGGCACATAGCTGCAGCGGGCGCGCACCATCTGGCAGATGCGTTTGACCTGCCGGGGTTGCACCGCGCGGCTGAATTCACAGACAAGCGCTTGCAGGTGCTGCATGAGCTGCGCGGGCTGGCTCATCATGAGGTGTTTCCCATTAAATTGGAGGATGAGAGCAGTTGCCTGGAGAGATTGGCGCTTGATGCGGCAGAGGCGGTTCCCGGAGCTGTCCTGTCCTTTGCTGGCGGGGCCGGTTTCGGCTGCCTGGCGCTGAGCGCTACCGGCGCGGCTGTGGCTGAGGCGCGCAAGCGCAGCCCGGAAACCAGCCAGAATCTGCAGGCGCTGGCCGGGCTTACGGCTGCTGCGTTGCAGACCGGAATCAGCATGGCGTTTAACCGCATCGGTGGTGATGCGCTTAACCGCACCATCAATAACTTTGCCAAAGCCCGCCACGCCGGCTTCAAGGGCTACTCGCTGGCCGCGCTCAAATCCCTGGGTTCCTTATCAGGGGAGGCGGTGGTGGATTTGCTGTGCGGAAAGATTTCGAGCTATGCAGAGCAGGGCCTGCAGGAGCTGGCCTCCCGGGTGGATGGGGTCGCTTCCAATATCAATTGGAAGGAACTGGGTACCTCGGAGTCAGATATCGATACTCAGCTGCGGGAGGCTGCCATGAACCTGCCGTATTACCTGATTGGGGCGGGGCGCGCGGCGCTGCATCATTTCCGCGCCCCTCAGGCTTTGCTGGAAAATACGGCAGTGCTGGAAAAATGGGGGATTGATGAAGCCGCGCGCCGCCATATTCAGGAGCAGCCGGATATCCATGCTCAATCGCAGGCTCTGAGTCAGGCGCTGTGCACCAGCCGCCGCTGGGGTGGTGCCGGCATGCTGGTGGAGGCTCTGCGGGCGCTGCGGCTTCTGAATACGGAGACCCACCGTGTGTTCAATGATGAGCAGGACGTGCGCAGTTTCCTGAATCTGCCGGCTGACAGCGCCGCCCGGAATGCCCCCGAGCCGCCGGAGCGCGATTTGAGCACGCCGGAGTCGCTTAAAGAGGTGAATCTGCTCATGAATGGCCGCAAAACGGAACTGCCGAATGCGCAGCAACTGGTTCCCCTCATCCGCCTCTGGGATGAATGGAACTTCAAGGCGCAGGGTGAGAGGATTCGCCAGGCGGAGAATTTTCAGGGACGCGCGATGCGATATCTCGAGTTCAACAAGGATAAAAAGAAGGTACTGCCGCGTGAGTACCGGCTGGATGGCTATTATACGCCTTACCGCGCGGAGCTGGTGCGCCATGTGGTGAATGACCACATGCAGGAAATCATTAACCTTTCATACCAATATCTGATGAATACGGAGTCGCTGGATAGTCTCCGCCATTCGTATAAGACGGAGAAAATAGCCCGGGCCCGCACGGAGGCCAGGCGGCAGGAACTGCTGGGGCATTTCTGTGCTGCGCTGGAATCCGCTGTGCGCACGGGCGATGCAGAAACGGCACTGAAATCGTTCAGCTCGTACCTGGAAAAGAAGTACTCGGAGCGGCGCCGGTTGGCCACCCATGCCCCCACGTGGATGCGCAAGGCGCAGATCCGGGATTTTGAGAATGGGTATGAAACAGCATGCCGCAGGATATTGAAATACGACAGGAAGAAACCGCGCGAGCTGTGGGAGGCCTACCGTATCATGCTTGGTTTCCGGGCCTGTGCCGGGAGCCTGCTGGATATTATTCCGCATTCTGCCGATTTCCAGGAACTGCTCAACCTGGGGTACAGCCCGGAAGATTCGTTCACCCACCTGCTGCGGCGAGAAATGCAGGGGAACTACAGCGAGTCGGTGTGGAATCCGCAGAAACTGGGGGCGGCTCAGCGCAATGATGTAGACAATATGCAGCGCCTGGCCGGCAACAGGAATCCGGTGGGGCGCTACATGCTGCTCAGCGGGTACCCCATGGAGAGCAGCCCGGATGGCTCCGGTAAGACCTTGTGGCGCACGACCCGCCCGGATGGGACGAAAACCCCGTGGTTTCCATCCCAGGCCATGGTGGTGAATTCTCTGGCCGGCAATGCCCGTACCTTGTTCCTGCCTACCGGCAGAGGCCTCCTGCTGGATAACATCCGGAATTCATACCGCTATACCCCCCAGGGAAAGGCTTTCTTTCATGCCGCTTTCATGTATCCTCCCCAGCCGCGTACGTTTACCGGCTTTGACCACCTGGCCAGCACGGCCTCCCGCGATTTGTGCTCCCTGTGGCTGGGGGATTCCACGCTGTATCCCATTGGTCTGGAATTTGCTGCCAATATGAAGAAGTGGAAGAACTTCCGGGGCCCCGCGCTGCAATATTCGTTGAAGCCGATTCCGGACGGGAATGATGGGTATCTGGTGAAGGTTCGCAAGACGGAGACGCCGCTCAGCCTGGCGCGTACCCGGTTCCGGATATACTGGCTGCGCCAGTTATCTTCCGGCTGGGTAGAGCCGGAGCAGGTGGCCAGAACGCTGGTGGAGGCCGGCGCCATGAGCCCGGATACGCTGGAGGATATCATGGCCCAGGGGCGTGATAAGAAGATGTCGCTCAACAAGATAAGGCTGGAGCGCCGCCGCAGGCTGCTGCAGAAGTATCCGGATGGAATCATACCGGGCAATAAGGAAAAAGTCTGTTCCGAACTGGCATGTCGCATGGCAGAGCTGAATTTGCTGCATATGATGGCCAATCTGCCTTCTGCGAAGCTGCCGGATTCGGTGCGGGAGTGGTTTTACAACTGCGCTTTCAGTGGCAAGGCAGCAGAGAGTCTGCCTTTTGAGAAAGGGCATGTCCGCCGCATCAACCGCGCCAGTGCAGATGAGGTGAAGCGACTGATTCCGAGGGTTGTTCATTTCCGGAAACTGGAGAAGAAACCGGAGCTGGATGACATGATGCGCGATGCTTATGAACCGAATGAAGCGCGGCGCTATGAGCAGGGCTGGTGCTTTTCGGTGGGCGGGTCCGGTGCGTTCCGCTCTGCGGGGCAGTCGCACTGGAACCTGCTGGATGACCCGGTGCGCGGATGGAAGCTCCTGACCCCGGAGGAGCGCCGCGAGCTGCACGGGCAGATTCAGGATTTGTGCCGCGGCCGGGAGCCGGAGCAGGCGCTGCAGGAACTCAGCGAGGTGCTGCGGGAGTACCCGGGGCTGCGTGCATACTCATCAGATGCCCGGCTGGGCGGGCAGGTGAAGCGCCTGAACCTGGCACCCATTCCTTCTGTGAACATTGCCGAACCGGTGTATACACTCTCGGAAAGTGCAGCGATTTTCCGGCCCTTAGTGGTGAAAAAGGGATTCACCGTGGAGGAGCAGGCAAGTTTGCCGCCGGAGTGGCAGTCGGATTCCCGGGTGCTGCCGGCGCTTCAGCTGCTGACGGAATTGCGGCGCAGTATCACCCAATCCCCCTATGCGGATGAAAAGGGAATCTGGTGGAAGCAGGAGCGCTATGGCGGGGTGGATGGCAAGCGGCCCGAGGGGATAGATGCGCGCTGGGATGCCGAGAGTGGGCTGGCCGCCTTCATGGAGTTCTACAAGCGGACTGCCGATATGGAGGATGCCGGTGGTTCAAACGGGCCGTTGAAGGTGTGCGGCGTATCGCTGGGCGGTATTCGTCCGGGGGAGATTGACCTTTCCACTCTGAACAATGTGACAGTATATCGCAGCTCCCGCATGCCGGAGCACCAGGTGCGCCTGATGCCGGGTGAGCCGAATGCGTCCAACCCGTATCAACGCAAGCCCTATGTGGTACACACGGCGGATGGTATCCCCCTGTTTGCGACGAGCATGGCGAGGTATGAGCCGAGAATCATGCAGACATTCAAGCCTCTGAATGCGTTTAAGAGTGATCTGGAACGCGCCTATGACTTTGCTTCGAATCATCGCTGGCGCAAGAGGCACATGGAGCATTACCTGACCGACCTGCTGGAAAATCGCACCCTGACGGCGGAAAGCTGGGAGCAGTCAGATGAAAGCAGAATCAATAACCTGGAGCTGTTCATGCAGATGTTCCAGGATAGCCGCCTGTCATATTATCTGGAGGCGCAGAACCCGGCCACACTGACCCGGGGCGAGGCCCTGGCGGCGGAGCTGGGGCGCCTGATGCTGCTGGCAGAGTTCGGCACGAATCGTGAGCAGAACGTGCAGGAGCTGCTGAGCTTCTGTCATAAACTACGCGACAGCAAGCAGGATAAGGAATTGCTGCAGATTGCCTTGCACCGCGTCGTCTCGCCTGAGCCGAAGCGTTTCCGGGATATTGAGCTGTCTGTCCCGGGTGATGATGGAGAAAACGAACCGTCTGACGATGATGCTGAACAAGATTGACCCACCGTACCGTGAGCGCCTGGCCGACCCGCTCTGGCGGCTCAATAATCTGTATTGGATTGAAAATAAGCGAGGAAGTATGCAGCGTTTTACGCCGAATGTGGCTCAGCTGCGCCTGCATCGCCACCTGTGGCACCGCAATGTGGTGCTCAAGGCCCGCCAGCTGGGCATTTCCACCTATGTGGCCATGCTCATGCTGGACCGCTGCCTGTTCACCCCGAATTTCCATGCGGGTATCATTGATAAGACCCTGCCGGATGCGGAGCAGAAGTTGGAGAAAATCCGCTTTGCCTGGGAGCATCTGGATTACCTGCCACCGCATGCGGGGGAAGCTGACCAGGCGCTGGCCTGCCTGGGGTACCTCATCAAGCAGCAGTCCGGTTGCGTGAAAAAGGGGGAGCTGCATCCCACGGCCGATGCCCGCGGGCGGCTCGCCTTTGCCAACGGCAGCGATGTGCGCCTGGGCACCACCCTGCGTGGCGGCACCCTGCAGCTGCTGCACGTGAGCGAGCTGGCGCATGTCTCGGTGCATGCCCCCTGGCGTGCACGCGAAATCCGCTCCGGCGCCATCAACACCGTGCCGGCAGAGGGCACCATCATTCTGGAAAGCACTCATGAGGGTGGCCGCTACGGCGTGAATTATGAGCTCACCTCGCAGGCCATGGAAAATGCCGCCAAGGAGGAGCTTTCCCCGCTGGATTTCCGCTTCTTCTTCATGAGCTGGTTTGATAACCCGGATTATGCCTTGTCCGGCCGCGCCGGGTGGACCGATGCGCAGGCCGCTTATTTCGAGAAGCTGGAGAGCGAATGCGGGGTGCAGCTCAGCCATGCGCAGAAACTCTGGTATACCCGCATGGAGCGCACCATGGGCGCGGCCATGCGGCAGGAGTATCCCTCTACCCCGGATGAAGCTTTTGCCACCGGTAATGATGGTGCCATCTACGGCGCCCAGATTGCCCGCCTGCGTGAGCAGGGCCGCATAGGCACGGCTTTTGAATACAATCCGCAGGAACCGCTCTACACCGCCTGGGATCTTGGCCTGAGCGATCACACCGCCATCTGGCTGGTGCAGAATTACGGGGGGCATGTCTACTGGTTGAATCATTATGCGGCCAACCAGCTGCCGCTGGAGCACTTTGCCGGTAAGATGCGTGAGTGGGAAATAAGCTATGGCCCCATAGCCGCCCATTTCCTGCCGCACGATGCCGCCCATCGCGACCCGCACGGCCATTCATACGTGGAAAGCCTGGCGGCTGCGGGTATCAGCGCGGTGCGCGTGGTGCCCCGCACGCCGGATATCTGGCGCGGCATCAATTCGCTGCGCGGTATTCTGGCGCACAGCTGGTTCCACCGTGACACCTTGCAGCAGCGGGTGAATCCCCGAGGCGAGAAGGAGCCTTCCGGCCTGCGTTGCCTGGAGATGTACCGCACCGCACCTGCCGGGGCAGGGGGCTCCTACCGCGAAACCCCGGTGCACGATGCGAGCTCTCACTCGGCAGATGCCGCCCGCATGTTTGCCGAGGCGCTCTCGCATGGCATGGTTTACCCGGTGCAGCTGCGTCTCACTCCCCGCCGTGCGCGTATGTAAAATTCCCCTATGAACACACCAACTGATCAACACAAATGGCTGGCCGGTCTGCTGACCGGCTGGGGTATCAAGGAATCCTGGGCCAAGCTCATCGCCGGTGCCATCATCGGCGCCTGCGCTGCTGCCGGGCTTCTCTGAGTATTCAAAGCACCTGGGATATCGCCCAGGTGCTTTTTTACCCTTGCAATTCTTCCACCTTTCCTTTGATGAGAGCGCGAATCCACCCAATAGCAGGTATGGCGGTAACAAATCCCGCAATGAGCAGGACCAGAGAACCATAGAGTTTGTTGTTGTCGTCCAGCCGTATGTCGGTCGGGTCTTCCGGCAGGTAGGCAATGGTGAATGTTTCACCGGGTTTTATTGTGTCGTATTGCCTCCAGGGGATGTAACATTGTACCTGTTGCAGGTTACCTTGCGTGTCCGTGAATTCTACAAGCGGCCGGGCTGAGCTCTTCTTATGAACCATTTTGTAGTTCTGAGTTTCGTACCGGGCTTCGATAACCGTCGCAACAGTGGTGACGGCTCGTTGCTTGAAATCCAGAACTCCCAGGAAGGCAGATACTGCAAAAATAATGGTTGCCAGCCCTGCGATAAGGGCGAAAATGGAAGTATACCAATATTTGACGATGAGAGAAATTTTGGGCTTCTTGGAAGACATGGCGCTGGTTCAGGTTGGAGGAGCGGGCTCAGGAGGCGGTGCCGGCAATGAGCTGCAAGGCCTTGGCGGTGACACGCTGGCGGAGCTGCCGACGGTTCATGCCGGGGAGGAAGAGTGTTTCGGTATGCACCGGGCGGGCGGCGCCGCGGCGGGCAATGGCCAGACACACGGTGCCCACGGGGGGCTCGCCCTCGGCGGCGGTGGGGCCGGCATTGCCGGAGACGGCCACGGCGATGTCGGCTCCGCTCTGGCGCATGGCGGCGGTGGCCATGGCAGCCACCACGGGCTCGCTCACCACCGTGTGCTCTTCAATGAGCTCGGCGGGCACGTTGAGCAGGCGTTCCTTGGCTTCGTTGCAGTAGGTCACCCAGCCGTAGCGGAATACCTGGGAGGCCCCCGGCACCTCGGTGAGGGCGGTGGCAATCATGCCGCCGGTGCAGCTTTCGGCCGTGGTCACGGTGAGACCGGCAGCTTTCAGGTTCTCCACCGCGGCAAAGGCGAGTAAATCAATTTCCGGGTTCATGGCTATATCAGTTTTCGTCGGGAACCTGCACGGCCACGGTGGCAAAGGCGGCCATGCCTTCGCGGCGGCCCAGGGCACCCAGCTTTTCGTTGGTTGTGGCTTTCACGCCCACGCGGCGGGGTGCCACGCCCAGAATTGGGGCCAGCGTCTCCTTCATCTGCTGCACAAAGGGCATGATTTTCGGAGCCTCGGCAATGAGGGCACAGTCCACATTCACCACGCGGCCGCCCTGGGCCTGCAGCAGCTCCACAGCTTTTTCCACAATGCGCAGCGAGCAGATGTTCTTGCAGCCCTCATCGCCCGGGGGGAACCAGTAGCCGATGTCCGGCTCACCGATGGCGCCGAGAATCGCATCTGCCAGCGCGTGGCAGAGCACATCGGCATCGCTGTGGCCTGCAAGCCCCTTGGTGGGGTGCACCTGCACACCGCCCAGCCAGAGCGGACGCTCTGTTTCAGAGAAGCGGTGAATATCGTAACCAAGTCCAACGAGATTTATCATGAGTGAATAGTGAATTATGAATAGTGAATAATGGGGGTTAATCCGCGTCTGGGGTGTCCATGAGCAACTGGCGCATTTCCTCCATGTCGGGGAGCGATTGACGGAGCCGGTCGTCCATATCGGCGGCAGTTCTGTATGTGGCCACGCCCATGGGGCTGTTGTAGTCGCGTATCACGTATTCCACAAAGGCTTTGTTGGCGCTCTTGCAGAGTAGGATACCGATGGTGGGATTTTCGTGTGGCTTGCGCACTTTGTCGTCAAGCGCACGCATGTAGGTCTGCAACTGGCCGATATAGCCGGGTTTGAAGGCACCTCTCTTCAGTTCTACCACTACCATGCAATTCAGCTCGCGGTTGAAGAACAGCAAATCCGGGAAAAGTTCCTCGCCGAAGACTTCCAGATGATACTGATTGCCGATGAAGGCGAAATCCCGCCCGAAGGTCATGATGAACTTCTTGATATTGCGCACGATGGCTTGTTCCACCACGCGTTCGTCCACGTCATCAGCCTTGTCTACTTCAATTTCTTCCACGTTGATGAAGTCCAGCAGGTATTCGTCTTTGAACATGCCCACAGCCTTTCTCGCCTGGTTCGTGGAAAGTGTCTGCAGAAAATTATTGGCTGCGGCTCCCTGGGTCTGATACAGATTGGCTTTTAATCTGTCTCTCAGCTCATATTTATCCCATTTGTGTCGGAATGTCTCCCGGATGTAGAAGAGCGCTTCCTGCAGTGTGCTGGTTTTGCGGAGAATTTCGATGTGATGCGAGAAACTGAGACTGAGAAACGCGTCTAAGTGTATTAGTTCAGATGCCGGAGTCAGACGTTGAAGTGACAGCCCGTTGATATCGATTGTTCCGGGGTCGGTCAAATCGTCAGCCGTGGGCTGACGATTTATGAAGGGGGCCCAGAATTCGAAAAAGGTGCGCATGTTTTTGAGGCTTGTGGTAGAGAAGCCACGCAGCCCTGGTAATTCTTTGCTAAGCTGGGTGCTGATGCGTTCGAGCGCACCTGTTCCCCAAAAGTCTTTACGGGAATGGTGCGAAATATAGCCGCCAATCCCGAAGTAGAGCGAAAGCAGCTCACCGGTTATCAGTTTGGCTGCGCGGTACTGGCTGTGCAGAATCGCTTGTTTGATAGAGCTGACCGCTTCGCGGTATGGTTGTATGTTGCTCATGCGTTGAGTCCTGGGTTAATGGGCTTCCAGCCAGTTGGGGGCGGTGTTGGCCTCCACCTCCAGCGGCACGCCGTTGGGGAGGGGCAGGGCGGAGCGCATGGCCTCTGTAATCTGCGGGATGAGGTCGTGCTCGTCCTGGTGCAGGTCAATGAGGAGTTCGTCGTGAATCTGCATGATGAGACGGCTGCGGCGGCCTTGCAGTAGTCCGGCTACACGCACCATGGCGATTTTAATCATATCGGCCGCGCTGCCCTGGATGGGGGTGTTGATGGCGGTGCGCTCGGCGGCGGCGCGCAGATTGAAGTTGGCGCTGTTCAGGTCGGGCAGCTTGCGGCGGCGTCCGCAGAGGGTTTCGGCATAGCCGCGCTCGCGGGCTTCGGTCACCAGTCTATCCATGCATTCCTTTACGCCGGGGAACTGGGCAAAGTAGCTTTCGATGAGCCCTGCCGCCTCGCCGCGCGGGCAGTCGAGCCGCTGGGAGAGGCCGAAGGCGGAGATGCCGTAGATGATGCCGAAGTTTACGGTCTTGGCCTTGCGGCGCATATCGGCGGTCACTTCCTCATGCGGCACGCCGTAGATGCGGGCGGCGGTTTCGGCGTGGATATCGCGGCCGGAGGTGAAGGCGGCAATCATGCCGGGGTCGCCTGAGAGGGCGGCCATGAGGCGCAGCTCCACCTGCGAGTAGTCGGCAGAGAGGATGCTGTGCTGCGCATCGCGTGCCACGAAGGCGCGGCGGATGAGCTTGCCGGCCTCGGAGCGCACGGGGATGTTCTGCAGGTTCGGGTTCTGGGAGGCCAGGCGACCGGTGGCGGTGACCATTTGCAGCAGGGTGGAGTGGATGCGGCCATCGCGCGGCGAGATGAAGCGGGGCAGGGCATCCAGATAGGTGCCTTTCAGCTTGCTCATTTCGCGGTATTCCAGGATATCCGCCACCAGCGGGGAAAGGGGAACCAGCTTGCGCAGCGTCTCTTCATCGGTCACATACTGGCCGGTGCGGGTCTTCTTGGGCTTGGCCAGCAGCTTCATTTCATCGAAGAGGAGCTCGCCCAGCTGCCTGGGGGAGTTCAGGTTGATGGGGCGGCCCACCTGCGCATCAATGCGGGCGCGGATGGCTTCGATCTGCGCGCCGAGTTCATCGGAGCTCTTCTGCAGCAGCTCCGGCTCCACGCGCATGCCTTCTTCCTCGATGCCGGCAAGCACCGGCACCAGGGGGAACTCGATGCGGCGCATCAGTTCTTCCTGCCCGGCTTCCACCAGCTGGGCTTGCAGCACCTGGTACAGGCGCAGGGTCACATCTGCATCTTCCGCAGCATATTCGGCCATGGTTCCCACGGGCACGGCGGCGGTGTCCATGTTTTTGCCCTTGCCGGCAATGTCTTCCAGGTGAATGGTTTTGTATTGCAGCAGGGCCTCGGCCATTTCATCCATGCCGTGGCGCAGCTCCGGGTAGAGCGCGCTGTGCGCCAGCATGCAGTCGAAGAAGGGACCGTTTACTACCAGACCGGCCTGGTGCAGTACCTGGATATCAAATTTGGCGTTCAGCCCCACCTTCTCCGCGCTGCCGGCAAAGGCGGCGCGGAAGCACTCCAGCCAGCCTGCTTCCGCAGCGGGGATGTAGTAGGCCTCGTGTGCATCGATGGCGACGGAGAAGCCCAGCATCTTGTCCAGAAGCGGATTGAGCCCGGTGGTTTCGGTATCGAAGGCCCAGCGGGGGGCCTGCTCCATGCGGGCAGCCAGGGCGGCGCGGGCTTCCGGGGTGTTGACCAGGTGGTACTGGTGCGGGGTGGAGTTGATATCGGTGAGCTGGGGCAGGGTGAAGAGGTCGAGCTGCGTTTCTCCCTCAGCCACTTCTGTAGCAGGGGCGGCGGCGGCAAAGAGTTCGCCCATATCCGCATCGCTGGGCTGGGTGCCGCAGAGTTTGCGTGCCAGTTCCTTGAACTCCAGTTTTTTGAGGATTTCTGCCAGCGCCTGGGTATCGAAATCCTGGATGGCGCAGTCCTCCAGCTTCAGCTCCACCGGCACATCGCGGCGGATGGTGACCAGCTCGTAGGAAAGGCGGGCGGCCTCGGCATTCTGCTCAATCTTCTCGCGCATCTTGCCTTTGATTTCGGCACTGCGGGCCAGCATTTCCTCAATGCTGCCGAACTGGGTGATGAGCTTTCTGGCCGATACGGCGCCCACGCCGGGCACGCCGGGGATGTTGTCCGATGCATCACCCATGAGAGCCAGGATGTCGATAATCTGGCGCGGGTTTTCAATACCCCATTCCTCCAGGAATTCGGCTACGCCCACGGTCTCGAAATCGCTGCCCTTCTTGCCCGGGCGCCAGAAGGAACAGGTGGGCGAGAGCAGCTGCCCCAGATCCTTGTCCTTGGAAACCATGTAGGCATGCATGTCGCCCGCTTCATCGCTCATGCGGGTGATGGTGCCGATGAGGTCATCGGCCTCGTAACCGGGCATGCGCAGGGTCTTGATACGCATGGCGGCCAGAATATCCACAATCCAGGGGATGGAATCGCGCAGCTCCTGCGGCATGGCCTGGCGGTTTGCCTTGTATTCCGGGAATCGCTCGTGGCGGAAGGTGGGGCCGCTGGGGTCCAGACAGGCTACAATGTGCGTGGGCTTTTCTTTTTCAATGAGATGCACCACGGTGTTGATGAAGCCGAACATGGCCGAGGTGTTCAGCCCCGCGGAGTTGCGCATGGGGTTGTTGATAAAGGCGTAGAAGGCGCGGTAGATGAGCGCCATGCCATCCAGAATGCAGAGTGTAGCCATCAGGCGGCTAATGTAGCATATTCTGCCCTATTCCCGCAAGTGAAATGAAGGACAGCGTGCTAAATTGGAATTCGTGAACAAAAATCCCCTGCGCCGATAATGCGGGCAGGGGATTTTCGGGAATAGTGGGGAATGAAGAAGCTAATCAGTCTGCCTGGCTGTTCTTCTCTTCGTATTCCTCATCAATTTCAGAGATGGCCTCTTCCTGATTTACGCGCAGGATTTCCCTCACCTTGTCCAGGGTGCCCATGTCGATGCTGACCTCAGGCTTTTTCTCTTTCTTCTTTTTCTTAGAGGAGCTTTCCTGAGGAGAATCCCAGTTGCTTTGCTGCTGCTTGTTGCGCTGTTTCTCGCTGAACTCCATAAAATCCTTGTACAGTTTCTTGCGCTTGGAACCGATCTTGATGTGCGAGGGTTTCATGTCCTCAACGGTGATTTCCATGCCGTTGAC
Source organism: Akkermansia sp. (assembly GCA_017435365.1). Taxonomy (GTDB): domain Bacteria; phylum Verrucomicrobiota; class Verrucomicrobiia; order Verrucomicrobiales; family Akkermansiaceae; genus Akkermansia. The sequence goes on from JAFSFD010000046.1 coordinate 26,594, forward strand.
GGTGACGGGAGTATTTCCGATATAGAGGGCCGAGTATTTTTTGAGGATGTCATCGGCCACTTTATTGACTTTTTTGTAATCGCGCTCGTTCTTGGCCTTCTTGAGGAGATTGGCCAGCTGGCGGATATCCTTGTACTCGGCGGCGGCCTGCTGCTGGGTGGCAATCAGCATGGCCCGCTTCCATTCTTTGCTGCCTTTTTCAGAGGCTGCGCTTTCTGCAGCATCTTCTCCTTCTGCGGCTTCTGCATTATCTTCGGGCTCGGCGCAGACGGAGTGCATGTACAGGCTCGCCCCAATTAGCATGCTCAGTGTGAATGTGAAAATGTGTTTCATGTGCAAGATAAGTTGATTGTGCCTCGTATGGTAGACTGAAAAGTACCTGAGGTCAAGCGAAATAACATGGCGGGAACCAGATTTCCGGAGTACATGCTTTCCGCCCGGAAAGCAGTGTCCCCATGTATTCTTTTGATGACAAGGAGACAGCCCGGTGCTTTAATGGGCACCGGCAAGAGCCCGGGGCTGCCTCAATTCGCAAGAACGGTGAGCCTGCTGGCCGAGCGGCCCCCGACCCCGCACGGGTAATCGCACTGCAGCCGATTTGCCGCTGAACAAAACAACCTACAATTACCACTATGGCTGATATCGAAAGCAACTACCAGATTAAGTATTCCGAGAAGTGGGGCAGCTACCTGCAGCAGGAGGTTTCGCGTCTCGATAAGTATGTGACCGTGGAAACCGGACTCACGGGTAAGATGGCCGCCTTTGACCAGTATGGCCTGCTCTCCTTCACTGAGAAAACCACCCGCATGCAGGCGACTCAGGTGGATGAGGCACCCACGAAGCGCCGCGTGATTCACCCCAAGATTTTCACCAAGGCTGTGGGCTTTGATGAGTTCGATGCCAAGAAACTGGCCAATATCGATGTGCCGGTGAGCAAGACGATTGAGAGCCTGCGCGCCGCCGCCGGCCGCTGCATGGATAAGGTGATGATAGAGGCATTCCTGGGGGCGAACTACACGGGAGAGAATGGCACCACATCCGTTTCGCTGCCGAGCACGCAGACGGTGGCCAAGGACTTTGTGGAGAGCGGTTCTGCCGTCGCCAGCAACCTGACGGTGGGCAAGCTGCGCCGTGCGCTTACCATCCTGCAGCAGAATGAGGCCTGGAGTGATGAACGCCGCGCCTATGGTGATGAACTGGTGCTGGCCTGCTCCAGCAGCCAGATTAACGCTCTGCTGCAGCAGCAGGAAGTCTCCAGTTTCGACTACAACGCCGTGCGCGCCCTGGCCGAAGGCAGACTGGATACCTTCCTCGGCTTCCGCATCATCCGCACGGAGCAGCTCCCCATCGATTCGAGCAAGGTGCGTTCCTGTATCGCCTGGGTGAAGAGCCGCGCCCAGTTCGGTATCTGGGATGATTTCAAGGTGAAGCTGTCCGTGCGCGATGACCTGGACGAAACGCTCCAGATTCGTGCCAAGTTTGCCTGCGGTGCCACTCGCCTGCAGGAGGAAGGCTTCGTGAAGATTCTTTGCGCTGAGTAAGCGAGAGAAACAGGAGAAAGGGAGAAAGACAGCCCCCGGTGGAGAAATCCACCGGGGGAAAATCTGTTGAACACAAGCCCTGGGGCGCGGGGAAGCACCCGGCCGGGTGAGTTCCGCCTGCGCAGTATTACCCGGCGGGAGATGCTCAGGACTGCGCAATACGCTTGCCGAGGGGGAGGAGAAGCCTGGCGCCCAGCAGCATGAAAAGCGTGCCCGGGAAGAGTAAAATAAAGCTGCCGATGATGGCCGGATCGTGGATAACGAAGTGGGCGGCGATGAGCTGCAGAAGAATCGGGACAACTACCGCGGCATACCAGAGGCGCACATGCAAGGGGCGGCGCAGGGTGAAACCGGGGAAGAGCAGCAGGAAGCCCAGCGGCAGCAGCAGGAAAAAGCTCAGTAAATAGAACAGGAGAACAATGGCAATCAGCGCCTGGCTATCGCGCTGAACCTCAAAGGCCGGGTCGTAAGCCACGTCAATGCAGAGGCCATCGGCGACTTTCGGCCGGCTGAAAACAAGTGAGGTGCAGCCCTTGTCCCCTCGGGTGAGCGTCAGCCCCCTGGTCGGATATCCCCAATCAATGTGGTCTGCCCTCAGGAGGATGAGCTCTTCCTGCGTGTGGTATGTGGTGGTGGGGGCACCAGGAGAACTCGCTCCGGGGATGAGTCGGAAGTGATTGATAAGGTGCGTTTCTGTCTCCGGGGCAGAGGGAAAGGTGAAGGTGTAGCAGACGTCGCCGTTTCTCGCATCATTGGTCTTGAGCATATTCAGTCCTGCCGGGGCGGGGCCGAACCAGGCGTGGTATCCTTCCCAGTTTTCTTCCGGGCTGGTGAAAAGGTGCCAGGGGAAGAAAACCGGCACGAGTAGCAGCAGGATAAAGAACAGGTAGCCGAAAACGAATCTGATGCGCGTCTTGCTCATGAGGGAATGGATGTTTCAAGCTCGAGCCCGCAGCAGGTTACGCGCTATGAGGTAGAGAACCAGCGCTCCGATGAGCTGCAGGGGCTCCACAATAATGAGAAGCGCGATGAAGGCAACCAGTGCTTCGCTGCCGGAGTATATGAAAGGGAGGGTGAGGAACCCCAGCCCGATGGGGTAGAGCAGAGCCGTGGCAAACCAGAGGGCAGTGTGCCTCTTTTTCCTCAGATCAAAGCGGGGGAAGAGCAGCAGGAAGCCCAGCGGCGCCAGCAGGAAGAAGGCCACTACGGCGCTGCCGTACAGCACCACATACCAGGACGGAAAGTCGCGCCCCTGTCCTGGTTCGTAAGCGGAGAATACATAGGAATGGTTACCAAAGGTATTGTCCCAGCGGTAGCGGAAGACCAGCATCGTGCGGCCATCCCGCAGCCGGGCCAGTGCCATATCCTTCACATCGTAGACCGGCTCGCCGGTGCGGATTTCCGCCAGACGTTTCCGCCAGCCTGTGAGCAAGGGCGATCCCGGGTCAACGGCCTCCCGCCAGTGCGGTTGCAGTCGGCTGGTTCCGTGCCTGCCAGCTGCCAGGCCGAAACGCTCCGCGATTTCCGCGTGCCAATCTTCCGAGGCGTGGAAGACAAAGGTGATGCCCCTGTAGTCATCTTGGCCGGTCACCCAATCCTCCGTATGCAATTCCTGCGGGGGCGGGCCGAGCCAGGCCTGGAAACTGCTCCATTTCTCCCGTGGTGTCAGCTCCGGCAGCGGGCTGGGCAGGCAGAACAGCGCAGCCAGCCCCAGAATCATCAGGGAGTAGCAGATGCAGTAGATGCGGCGAGCCCGGCTCATGGCGGGATGTTAGCAGATTCACCAGGGGTGTTCAAGTTTTATTCCGGCTCTTTTTCCCCTTTTGCGAGAGGCGGATGAGGCAGCTTATTGCTCCGGCAATTAAAGAATATTGCTTGGACTCAACGACAAATTGGAATTTGTGGGGGGAACTCTGTCGGAGCACGGGACTTCAGTCCCGATTGGAAGCACCGTTATTTCGGGACTGAAGTCCCGTGCCCCGACAACGACAAACATCAATTTGTCCGTCACCACCAATGCGGATAACGCATCAATCTTTAATTGCCTCATCAATAAACGAAGTAACCGGATTCCTGGCTCCAGGCAGAGATGACGGCCTCCGCCGCAGGGGAAAGCCGGGGCTCCTCACCGGGGGCAGGGGTACATATCAGTGCCCGGTAGGTGTAGATGTTGGTTTTGTAGGGGGTGTAGAAGAATTGAGTGCCGGGCTGTGCGGCTTCCAGCCTTGCATTCAAATCGGCAAACAGCGAGGCCGGCATGGCGCCGCAGGTTGCCGTGTTGTCGTAGAAAGCGCAGAGTGAGAACCATTCGCCGTTGGTGCTGACTTCGGCATAACCGCCCATGCAGAGGAGCAGGGTGCGCCCCACGCAGAAAAGCAGCCACGCGGCCAGTATGCTGCAATATATCCGCTTCCAGATTTTCATGGCAAGATCCCTCCATTTCTGTTCAGTCCGGCTCGCCATTTCTGAATCACGGCATCGACTGCCGGTGCTGGTTCTCCGTCCCAGACCAGAGCGGGGCAGGAGTGCACCAGTTCCAGCCCGCCCGCTGCTGTGGGAACCGCCAGATAATGTTCTTCGTGATACAGCATGACACTCCATGTGATGTGCCAGCGGCTTCTGCTGCAGCTCTCCAGTTCCTGGTTCAGACTGGCTACCTCATCCATGGTTAACGGTCGCTGGGGTAGCCCCGTCACCGGGGTGCGTTCCACCTTATACGGTGTGGGTGAAAAACAAAGCAGCAGACAGCCACCCACCCACACCACTGGTGCGGCCATTACCCAGGCTAGTCTGCGGAGCCAATTCTTCACGCTCGTCATCCTACCATGTCCAGCCAGTTGGGGTCAAGGCAGATTTCGACAGAATGGGCGCCCGATAAATGGGAAATTGCCCCTATTTTTACTCAAACTTTAGTACACGCGTGTTGCAAAATGGGGGCCAGTGTGGTAGACTGGGCGGCGATATGAAGTTTCTCATCACAGCCGGGCCCACGCGCGAGGCGCTGGACCCCGTGCGTTATCTCACCAACCGCTCTTCCGGCCGCATGGGCTATGCGCTGGCCGGGGCTGCCCGCCACGAGGGACACGAGGTCATCCTCATTTCCGGCCCCACCACGCTGGATGTGCCTGCCGGGGTGGACTTTATTCCGGTGGAGAGTGCGCAGCAGATGTATGATGCCGTGCGCGATATGGTGAAATATGCGGATGCGGCCATTCTCTGCGCTGCGGTGGCGGATTACCGTCCGGTGGCGGTGCAGGAGCAGAAAATCAAGAAGAGTGGTGAGCGCCTGGTCATCGAGCTGGAGAAAACGCCGGATATCCTGGGCAGCATGCGCGATGTCTTCGGCTTCACCGGCACGCTGGTGGGCTTTGCTGCCGAGACGCAGAATGTGGAGGAATACGCGCAGGATAAGCTGCGCCGCAAGAAGTGCGATATGATTGTGGCGAATGATGTTTCCCGCCATGATATCGGCTTTGATTCCCGCGAGAATGAGGTGACCCTGGTCTACCCCGACCATGTGGAATACCTCGAAAAGGACACGAAGGAGCATATCGCCCTGCATATCATTGAACACGCCACCCTGATTCGCCACGCATGAAGGTAACGATGGAGATGCTGGGCTGGGGCCCGGATTATGCAGAGGCTCTGGCTGCGCTGGGGCACCCGGAGTGGTACCCCGCCCGCATCATCCGCGAGACCAAGATTAATTTCACCGTGATTGCCAAGGGCAAGGGTGACCACGAGGTGGTGCTTTCCGGCAAGGTGTGGCACGATGCCGTTTCCGATGCCGACCTGCCTACCGTGGGCGACTGGGTGGCCGTGGACCCGGGGCAGGGGAAGGACCTGCCTGTGATACGCGCCATGCTGCCGCGCCGCAACCGCTTTTCCCGCAAGGCTCCCGGCCGCAGCTGCGCGGAGCAGGTCATCGGCGCCAATGTGGATATGGTGGTCGTCATCACCGATGCGGAGAGCGACTACAACCCGCGCCGCATTGAGCGCTACCTGACCCTCATCCGCAAAAGCGGGGCCGAAGCCGTGGTGCTGGTGAACAAGGCCGATACCGCCCCGGAGGAGGATATGAAGCGCGCGGTGGAGGAAATCCGCGCGCTGGGCTGCAGCGAGGTCTACCCCATCGTGGCCCGCTGGCGCAAGGGCTACCCGCAGTATCTGCGCCGTGTGCCCAAGGGCCGCACCATCACCGTGGTCGGTTCCTCCGGCGTGGGCAAGAGTACCTTTGTGAACAGCCTGCTGGGCGATGAATGGCTGGAAACCGGCCATGTGAACGAAGTCACCGGCAAGGGGCGCCACACCACCGTGGCGCGCGAGCTGGTCATCCTGGCCGGCGGCGGTGTGCTCATTGATAACCCCGGTATGCGCGAAATTCATATGTGGACGGATGCCGCCACGCTCCGCGCCCAGTTTGCCGACCTGAACGAGCTGGAGAGCCAGTGCCGCTTTGCAGACTGCTCCCACCGCAAGGATGCCGGCTGCGCCATCCGCGCCGCACTGGAGAATGGCACCCTCACCCAGGAACGCTACGAGCATTTCCTGAACCTGGATGCCGAAATTGCCGAGCTGGAGCGCCGCAACGAAAAGCGCCAGATGACCCTGGAGCGCGTGAACCGCCGCGAGAAACGCCACCAGATGCGCAACCGCGAAGACCGCGAAGACCACCGCCGGAACATGAATCCCCACCGCCGGCAGTACTACTCGGATTGAGGATTGACTATTGGGAACTTCTATAAATTCGAAACGAATCAACAAATTGACTTTGTCGTTGTCGGGGCACGGGACTTCAGTCCCGAAATAACGGTGCTTCCAATCGGGACTGAAGTCCCGTGCTCCGACAGAGTTCCCCCACAAATTCCAATTTGATGGACTTTTTAGAAGTTCCCTATTGGGAAGAAAGGGTGTTCCTCACTGTTTCGCGTGCCTCTTTGGCGGCAATGAGCCACTGGCGCACGCCTTCCTTATCCTGCGTTTCAAGGAGGTCGATGAGGTGGTGCAGGTCGTTCACGCAGTCGTGCAGGGCGGCGCGCACGGCCACGTCGTTTTCCCAGAGGATATCGGCCCACATGTTGGCCCCGCCGGAGCAGACGCGGGTGGTATCGCGGAAACCGCTGGCGGCCAGGCGCTGCAGGTCTTCCATGGGTTCCTGGCCCAGGGTGGCGCCGCGGGCGCAGAGGGCGGCCAGGATGTGCGGGCAGTGGGAGATGCGTGCCACGGTGCGGTCGTGGTTCACCGAATCCATCACATAGGTGCTGGTACCCAGTGCTTCCCAGAAGGCGGCGAGCTGCTGTACCCTGGCCTCGGGGGCGCCGTGCGGGTTGGTGATGGCCACGGTGGCGCCTTTGATGAGGTCGGCCCGGGCGTTTTCGATACCCTGGGTTTCAGCTCCGGCCATGGGGTGGGAGCCGATAAAGCAGCGCCCGCGATTGGTGAGCATGCTGCCGGTGGTGCGGTGCACATAGGCCTTCACCGAGCCGATATCGGTGATGATGGCCTCTTTGGAGACCGCCGAGAGGATGTAGCGGGAAAGTTCCTCAAACGCACCGATGGGGGTGGCCAGGATGATGAGTCCGGCACCCCTGGCGGCCTCGCGGGCATCGGTGAAGGTGTGCTCCGTGATTCCCTTTTCCTTTACAAAGTCAAGCGGCTGCCGACGGCGGGCCCAGATGCGGAGCTCGCAGCCGGGCAGGTGCTGCTGCACGGCCATGGCAATGGAGCCGCCGAGCAGGCCGGGGCCCAGGATGCACACGGATTTGAAAGGAGGTTCGGCCATGCGTTACGGCACGTAGAAGTGGAAGTTGGTGCCGCGCACCTTCAGCTCCTTGCCGCTGGGGTAGGGCTTGCCGTTCTTATCCACCACGCGGATAGTCTTGCTGGGGTTGAGCGGGTTATACACGCGGGTGGGGTCACCCGGCACGCGGGTGGCCACCGGGATGGGGCCGGTGTTGGTAATCTTGCTCATATCCGTTGCGGCGGATGCTGCCGCAGCAGGTTGCGCTGCCGTTGCCGGCTTGGCTGCGGGGGCAGGCTTGGTCACGATGGGGGTGAGGGCCGGTGCAGCTGCCTTTGGCTGGGCAGGCGCGGCGGCTGGTCTGGGTGCCGGAATCGGGGCCATGCTCTGCGTGCCGGGCACGATGGGCCTGGTCAGGTCCAGCGGTGCATTAGCCGGCTGGCTGATGGGCTGGCTGGCTACCGGATCCGGAATGGGAGCCTGTTGAATGCCAGCCGGCTGGGTGGTCACCCAGGTGTCCGGGTAGGTGGTGCGCCCGGCACTTCCCTGATACGGCATATCGGGTACGGTGGGGGTGTAGTACACGCACGAACTGAGCGCGCTGCAGACGAGCGACAGCATAAGGAATCGGCTGGTTTTCTTCTTCATAAGGGAAAGCTTTACAGGTTCTTTAAGATAAGTTAAATCTATTTGTGAAAAATGTCAATCTAAATTCCGCGCGTGAAAGATGATAGTTGCAATATTTGGATTTGACTAACATTCCGGTCAGGAGTAAACTGGCTCCAGCTATGAACAAGCCCATGCCAGAACAGCCGCTTTCGAGGCTTTGGACGGCGAATTACACGCGCGCCTGGGTGGCCAATTTCCTTTTGTTTTTTTCGTTCATGATAATGGCTCCGCTCTTTCCGGTGTATCTGAGCACGGAGTTCGGGGCAGATAAGGACACCATCGGCTGGGTGCTGGCGGGGTACAGCATTACGGCGGTGCTGGCGCGTTTTGTGAGCGGGTGGCTGGTGGATAGTTTTCCGCGCATGGTGGTGCTGGTCACCAGTTATGTGGTTTTTACACTCTGCACCGGGGCTTATCTGCTGGCGGGCAGCCTGCTGGCCTTTGCGGTGGTGCGCACGCTGCACGGAATCCCCTTCGGGGCCACCACGGTGGCCAATAGTACAGTGGCGGTGGATTCTCTGCCGTTCAGCCGCCGGGCAGAGGGTATCGGCTACTACGGCCTGAGCAACAATGTGGCCACGGCTCTGGCACCCAGTGCGGGGCTGGCTATCTATGGTGTCTGGGCGGATTTCCGGCTGCTCATGTGGGTGGGCGTGGTGCTGGCCGTGGTGGGGGTGCTGGTCACGAATTCGACGCGTCTGCCGCGGCGGCCGCGTCCGTTGCCGCGCAAGCCCTTCAGTTTCAGGAAACTTATTCTCTGGCGCGGGTGGAGCCAGGGACTTGCCACCGTCTGCTTTGCCTTTGCCTACGGTGTCATCTCCACCTATGTGGCGTTGTACAGCATCGAGGTGCTGGGCGTTTCCCGTGGAACCGGACTATTCTTCCTGCTGTTCTCTACCGGGCTTATCCTCTCTCGCCTGATTGGCAGCCGCACGCTGAGGCAGGGTAAGATTGTGCAGAATGCGGTAGTGGGCGTCAGCTTCAGCATAGTGGGTTATACTCTGTTTGCGGGGGTGCAGGCGGAGTGGGCCATGTACCTTTCTGCGCTTATCTGCGGCCTGGGGAATGGCCATTTCTTTCCCGCCGTGCAGAATATGTTCATCAATATGTGCGGTAAGGATGAGCGTGGTACGGCGAATTCGACCCTCTTCGTTTCCTGGGATATAGGCGCCGGTATAGGTACTTTGCTGGGCGGGGTGCTGGCCGAATCTTTCGGCTTCGGACCGGCATTCCGGGTGGCTGCCCTGGTGAATCTGGCCGGGGCCCTGCTCATGTTCTTCTACGGCTGCGCGGCGTATCGGCGGACTCAGGTGTAGGGGCCTGCTTTTGATGGCTTGAAGCTCCGGAAATTTTGCCGTTTCGGTGGATACCACGCCCAGACCCGGAAATTTTGCTGTACAAGCGGGTGAAAAATAAGTAGAATCAGCGCGTCGCGGCGTATAGAGATACCCGCACGAATGATACAACCAGTGTACCACAATGGCTGAAGAAAGCACAAAGAACCCCATGGAAGCCCTTGAGGCTTTGTACGGAAGTGATACCTTTGGTATCAAGACCATGGAGAAGTACCTCTCCAAGAGTGCCTTCAAGAAGATGATGCAAACCATCCAGATGGGGGGCAAGCTTGATATGGGCATTGCGGATGAAGTGGCGCAGGCCATGAAGGTGTGGGCTCTCTCCAAGGGTGCCACGCACTACACGCACTGGTTCCAGCCGCTTTCTGATGCCACAGCCGAAAAGCATGATTCCTTCGTGGAGCCGGATGGCAAGGGTGGCATGATTTTCGAGTTTACCGGTAAGAATCTCATTCAGGCAGAGCCGGATGCTTCTTCCTTCCCCAGTGGCGGCATCCGCGCCACCTTCGAAGCCCGCGGCTACACCGCCTGGGACCCCACCAGCCCGGCTTTCATCAAGCGCACGGCAAACACGGTGACGCTCTGCATCCCGACTGCATTCTGCTCATACACCGGCGAGGCGCTGGACAAGAAGACGCCGCTGCTGCGCTCCATGGTTGCGGTAGGTCGCCAGACCAAGCGCGTGCTCGAATGCTTCGGCCTGCACCCCAGCACAGTGGATACGAACCTGGGGGCTGAGCAGGAATACTTCCTCATCGACCGCGACCTGTACATCCGGCGTCCGGACCTCATCGAGACGGGGCGCACTCTGTTCGGCTGTCTGCCGCCCAAGCACCAGCAGATGGAGGACCACTATTTCGGCTCCATCAAGGAGCGCGTGCTGGAGTTCATGACTTCGGTCGACCATGCACTGTGGGCTCTCGGCGTGCCTTCCAAGACCCGCCACAATGAAGCGGCTCCCGGCCAGTTCGAAATCTGCCCGCTGTTCGAGCCCTGCAATGTGGCTGTGGACCATAACGTGATGATTATGGACATTCTGGAGCGTCAGGCTCTGAAGTTCAACCTGGTCTGCCTGCTGCACGAGAAGCCGTACAGCTCGGTGAACGGCAGCGGCAAGCACAACAACTGGTCGCTCTCCACCCCGGAGCTCGGCTCCCTGTTCTCCCCTGGCAAGACCCCGCACAGCAATGTGCTCTTCCTCACCTTCCTGGCCAGCGTGATTCAGTGCATCGACCGCCATGCCGACCTGCTGCGTGCCTCCATCTCCAAGGCCGGTAATGACCACCGCCTGGGTGCGGCCGAGGCTCCCCCCGCCATCATGAGTATCTTCCTGGGGGATGAGCTCACCGATATCGTGGAGCAGATTATGCATGGCGGTGCCAAATCCTCCTGTACCAAGACCACCATGGAACTGGGGGTGGATACCCTGCCGGAGCTCCCGAAGGATACCACCGACCGCAATCGTACCTCGCCCTTTGCATTCACCGGCAACAAGTTCGAGTTCCGCGGCGTGGGCTCCTCCCAGACCTGCGCCTGGCCCATGACCGTGCTGAATACCATCATGGCTGAATCGCTGGATGAGGTGGCCACCCGCCTGGAGCCCGTGGCCGGCACTCCCGCCTTCAAGGAAGAGGTGCACAAGCTCATTGCCGAGATGATTACCGAGCACAGCCGCATCATCTTCAACGGCAACGGTTATTCTGATGAATGGGTGCAGGAGGCGGAGCGCCGCGGCCTGCCCAATATCAAGTCCACCCCGGAGGCCCTGGAGGTGCTCTCCCGCCCGGATACGCTGGAGCTCATGCAGAAGTACGGCGTGCTTTCCAACGCCGAGCTGCTGGCCCGCAAGGAAATCCAGATTGAGAACTACGAGAAGCTCATCGATATCGAGGCCAAGACCTGCCTTAACATGCTGGAGACTATTTACATGCCCGCCATCGCGGAGCAGATGACCCAGATTTGCAATACAGTGGCTGCGATTCAGGCTTCCGGCATCTCCGCCGGGCTGAAGGCTGCCACAGGCAAGGCCGAGGCAGTGGGCGCACTTTACGACCTGCTGCCCGACCGCATCTCCGACCTGGCCGCCGCCATCGAGGAGGGAAGCCCCGCCCACATGCGCACTGCCATGGTGGCTGCCCGCGAGGTGGTGGATAAGCTTGAAACGATGGTGGATGCCGACCTGTGGCCGGTGCCTACCTATGCCGAGATGCTGAATATCCACAGCAAGTAAGCTTCAATATAAAAAAAGCCCCAACCGTTGCGATGCTGCTCCGGTTGGGGCATTTTCTGTGTGTTTGGCGTGGCCGGAACTCCAATTACACGCAGGAAGCCGCAGACTCTGCGCTTTTGTGCTTGCAAAAGTGTGGGTGGAGCGTTAGAATGAGCCTGTACGAAACGTACTGAAAATTTCTAATTAACAATATCATGAAACCTACACTTCTTGTTCTCGCAGCAGGTATGGGCAGCCGTTACGGTGGCCTTAAGCAGCTTGACCCTATGGGCCCCAACGGTGAAGTAATTCTCGATTACTCCGTGTACGATGCCATCCGCGCCGGTTTCGGTAAGGTGGTTTTCATTATCCGCAAGGATTTTGAGGAAGTTTTCAAGGCCCAGGTGGGCGCCCGTTTTGCCGGTAAGATTGAAGTGGACTATGCTTTCCAGGCTCTTGATGACCTGCCTGAGGGGTACAGCGTGCCTGAAGGCCGCGTGAAGCCCTGGGGTACCGCCCACGCTCTTCTCGCAGCTCGCGATGTGGTGAAGGAACCCTTCGGTGTGGTGAATGCCGATGACTTCTACGGCGCCGATGCTTTCCAGAAAGCCGCCGATTTCCTGACCGCCACTCCCGCTGCTGATGGCAAGGAACACTACGGCATGATCGGCTATCCCCTCAAGAATACCCTCAGCGACCACGGTGATGTGAACCGCGGTATCTGCGGTATCAAGGATGGCTACCTCGACAGCGTTGAGGAATATACCAAGATTAAGATGGAGGAAGACGGTGTTTGCCGTGGCGACAGCCTGAGCGGCGAGCGTAACCCTGTAGACCCCGAGGAGCTTGTTTCCATGAACTTCTGGGTATTCCCCGCCAGCTTCATCGATCAGATCAAGGACCACTTCACCCGCTTCCTGGCTGCTCACGGCAGCGAGCTGAAGAGCGAGTGCTACATCCCCACCGTGGTGGACGAACTCATCCACAACGGCAAGGCTGATTGCAGCGTCATCAAGACCACGGCCAACTGGCTCGGTGTGACCTATCCCAGCGACAAGCCCGCTGTGGTGGAAAGCATTGCCAAGCTTGTGGAGGATGGCGTGTACCCCGCCAAACTCGGTTAAGTATATGTACGATCTTCAGAAAATTGCCGGGATGTTCGACATCCGCGCCGACTATGTGTTCGGCGAGTCCTACGGTTCCGGTCATATCAATGATACCTTCCGCATCGAGGTGGAGCAGGCCGGTATCCGCGTGCGTTACATCCTGCAGCGCGTGAACAGCAATGTGTTCCGCCAGCCCATCGGCCTGATGGAGAACGTGAAGCGCGTGACGGATGAAGCCCTGCGCGTGCTGCTGGAGGAAGGCTGCAAGGAAGCCTATCGCCGCACCCTCACTATCATCCCCGCCAAGGACGGCAAGCCCTACGCTCAGGATGAGGAGGGCAACGTGTGGCGTGTGTATCCTTTTATTGAGCGTGCCCGCACCTTCGATATGATTGAGAACCCCGGCCAGTGTGTCGAGGTGGCCCGTGCTTTCGGTAATTTCCAGAAGCTGGGTGCCAATCTTCCCGGTGCACCCCTCTTTGAGACCATACCTGACTTCCACAACACCACGAAGCGCTTCCAGAACTTCCAGAAGGCCATCGCCGCCGACCCCCTGGGCCGCGCCAAGGATGTGCAGAAGGAAATCGACTGGTACCTCTCCCGCGAGGCCGACTGCCACAAGGTGGTGAACTACCTTGCCAGCGGCGAGCTGCCCCTGCGCGTGACCCACAACGACACCAAGCTGAACAACGTGATGCTTGACGATGTGACCGGTGAGGGTATCTGCGTGATTGACCTGGATACCACCATGCCCGGCTCCGCCCTGTATGACTTCGGTGATATGATCCGCACCTCCACCTCTCCCGCTGCTGAGGACGAGAAGGATCTCTCACTGGTCACCATGCGCATGGAGTACTTCGAGGCTCTGGCCAAGGGCTACTGCGAGGCGGCTACCTTCCTGACCCCGCTTGAGAAGGAACTGCTTCCGTTCTCCGGTAAGCTCCTCACCATGGAGTGCGGTATGCGCTTCCTGACGGACTACCTCGAGGGCGATACCTACTTCAAGATCAAGCGCCCCGAGCACAACCTCGACCGCACCCGCACCCAGATGGCCCTCGTGGAATCCATCGAGGCCCAGATGGACGAGATGATGAAGGTTGTGGCCAAGTACTGATTGCTTCATTAATCTGTTTTCAGCCCTGCCGGAGCCTCTTGCCCCGGCAGGGCTTTTGATGCTTGTCGTTCCGACAAAAGTACGAAGTACAAGTTTCGCGAGCCTTGTGGCTCGCCATTGTACATCAAATAATTCCATACTGGCGGGCGAATGCCCGCGGAATTTATCAGCCGGGCAGGGAGTCCAGCAGCTCGGCGCGGCCGGCGGGCAGGTGCTGGAAATGGCGCAGCAGGGAGTGGTGCGGCAGCTGGTCGGGGGTGTAAAGCCCGTGCAGCTCGGCCAGGCGCTTTTCAAAATGCTGCAGGATGGCACGGCGGGGTTCGCTGGTGGCCACATAGTCCAGGGCGCCGGAGATGAGCTTGTGCCAGGCGGAGTCCTGCGCGCCGGGCTCCACGGTGCTGAGCAGCAGGCGCACCATGTAGCTGGCCAGGCGCAGGCGGCTGAGCTTGCTGCGCAGCCCCAGGCGGGGCGAAAGGAGGCTGACCGAGCTGAGGGTGTGCAAGTCACCTTGTGTGGCGGGACGGTAGAGAAGCTCGCATTCGTGGAATAAATCCACCTGGCCGCTCAGTTCGCTGCCGGGTTTGCGGGCCAGCCTGGCAGCGGTGCGCACAATGCCATGCTGCCGGGTGCACCAGGTGATAATGAGACCGTGCTCACCCAGGGCCTGCTGGCGGAGGATGGTGCCGGTGTCCTTTTCCATTATTTGTCTGCAGCGGGTTGCTGCTGCATGTTGGTTACACCGGAAAGCTCCAGGGCTCGCTGGTAAGGCACGGTGATGTTCCCTTTGGCGAAGATGCTGTTGGCCACGCGCAGGAGCCTGGCAGCCTCTACCCGGTCTCCGCGCGTCAGCGCGAACACGGCCTGGCTGTAATAGTACAAGGGGGTGTCTGAAATAGGGGAGAAATCTTTCACCAGCTCGCGGGCCTCTGCTTCCTGCCCCAGCATGACGTGGCAGAGAAACTGGCGGAAATCCAGCACGTAGAGCAGCTCCTGAGGCGTCTCATAAGGCAGCATGCGGCGAAGCTCCCGGAGCGTGGAGATGCTTTCTTCGTACTGGCCGCGCGCCATGCGGATGTTGGCCAGGTTCATGGCGGTGACCGGGTCATTCGGCAGCACTTTGCGCACCTTCTCCAGTTCTTCTGCCGCTTCCTCCAGGTATTTCTGCTCCATGAGGCAGCAGGCCCGCAGGTTCCACACGTTGGGGTTGCCGCGGAAAATCATTTCGCAGTCGGCCAGGTACCCGATGCAGGCCACCCACTGTCCCTGCTGGTAGGCGAGTTTGGCGTTGTTGAACGCGCGGAGGTACTGCTCGCGGTCATTGCGCGGCAGGTTGGAGAAATCTACAAGCCATTGGGGCAATTCTGCCTCTGGTGAGACTTGCTGCGCCGGGGCAGGGGGCAGCAGTGCGCAAAATGCCAGGATGAGGGAAAGGATTAATCTCATTTTATTGCGACTGAATGCTTGAGGATAGTGGCAGCAATGGCCTCGGGGGTGAGCCCGTGTTTGCTGCGCAGCTGGTCTTCGCGGCCGTGCTCGATGAACTGGTTGGGCCAGCCGATGCGCAGCACCGGAGTGGAGCAGTTCTGCTCGTTGAGCATTTCCATGACGGCAGAGCCGAAACCGCCCGCCACTACGTGGTCTTCCAGGGTGACGATGAGGCGCGTCTTTTCGGCCTGCTGCAGGATGCAGTCGGTATCCAGCGGGCAGATGAAGCGGGCATTCACGTGTGCGCAGGAGAGCCCCTGTGCCTCCAGAATATGGCGCACCCTGGCAGCATAGCTGTTCATGTTGCCCAGGGCCAGAAGGGTGATATCAGTGCCTTCGGAGAGTATCTCAGCCTTGCCGATGGGGAGCGGGGTTAACTCTGCCGGCATGGGGACGCCCTCTCCGGTGCCGCGCGGGTAGCGGATGAGGCTGGGGCGATCCGTTATCCCGTTCATGGTGCAGAGCATGTGGCCCAGCTCGGCTTCGTCCTTGGGCTGCATCATGACCAGGTTAGGGATGGCCCGCATCATGGCGATATCGAACAGCCCGTGGTGGGTGGGGCCGTCATCCGGCGAGAGCCCGGCGCGATCCATGCAGAATTTCACCGGCAGGTTCTGCAGGGCTGCATCGTGCTGAATCATGTCCACGCAGCGTTGCATGAAAGTGGAGTAGACGGCCAGGTAGGGCTTGAGCCCCTGGGTGGCCATGCCGCAGGCAAAAAGGGCTGCGTGCTCCTCGGCTATGCCTACGTCGTAGTACCGCTTCGGGAAGCGGGCGCGGAAGATATCCAGGCGGGTGCCGGTGGGCATGGCTGCTGTAATGGCGGTGATATCCGGGTCTTCTGCCGCCAGGGTGCTCAGGTGCGTGCCAAAAGCCTCCGAATAGGTGATGATGGGGCCTTTGCTTGTGCTGCCGTCCTCAATGTTGTACTGCCCGATGCCATGGAACTTCGTCGGGTTGCTGGCAGCAGGAGCATAGCCCCGGCCTTTTTCGGTGATGACGTGGATGATGACCGGGCCCTGGTGGCGTGAGGCGATACGCAGGATTTTTTCCAGGCGCAATGTATCGTGCCCGTCAACCGGGCCGTAGTAACTCAGCCCCAGTTCCTGGAAGAAACTCAGCGGGGTGATGATGCTGTGAGCCGCATGCACGAGTTTGGAAACCTGCTTGCGGGCGGCTTCTCCGGCCAGTTTTTCGATGATGGATTTGGTGCGTTCCCTCAGCCAGGCGTAGGTATCCGTCTCCTGGAGGGAGGAGAAGTAGTGGGAAAGTGCGCCCACGTTCCGGTCGATACTCCATTCATTATCATTGAGAATGAGGATGAATTTCCGCGTGGTGGGGGCGATGCTGTTGAGCCCTTCCAGCGTGGTGCCGCAGGTGAAGGCTCCATCCCCGACGATGGAAATGACGTGGTAGTCATCCCCGGCCAGGTCGCGGGCGGCTGCCATGCCCAGCCCTGCAGAAAGCGCGGTGCCGGCATGCCCGGCGCCGTAGGCATCGTGCGCGGATTCACTGCGTTTGCAGAACCCGGAGAGCCCCCCGAACTGGCGTATCGTGTGGAATCTTTCAGCGCGGCCGGTGAGCAGCTTGTGCACATAGCACTGGTGCGAAACGTCAAAGAGAATCTTATCCTTCGGCGTGTTGAATACGCGGTGCAGGGCAATGCTCAGCTCCACCAGCCCCAGGTTCGGGGCCAGGTGGCCACCGGTTTCGGAGAGCGTCCGGATGAGGGTGGTCCGAATCTCCTCCGCCAGTTTGCCGAGCTTATCGGCTGGCAGGTTTTTCACATCCTGCGGGGTGCTCAGGGTGCTGAGCAAGTCAGATGAGGGAGAATTCGGCATCTTCGTTTTGCTGGTTTGCCTGGGGTGGCTGGGTATCGGCCTGCTCCAGTTTCTGAATCTTTAGTTCGGCTTCAGCCAGCAGCTGCTCACTGCTGCGGATGAGTGTGAGCCCCTCTGCAGCCAGGGCTATCATCTCTTCCAGACCGGTTTCCGGGTTGTTCACACGGGCAACAATCTCCTCAAGCCGCGCGGTGGCTTGCTCGAAGTTCAGTGCTTTGGCTTTGGTGCGGGGGGGCATGGCTGGTGGTTATTTGTTCTTGTCGCTCACATCCTCCCGGCTGTAGTACACCATCTCGGCCCCCAGCAGGAAGTTGCGGTGGCGGTAGATGCCCTGCGAGGAAACCAGGCTGGCCAGCGGGCGTGCCGTAGACTTGGGATTGGCGTTGGTGGTAAAGAGCTCTGCAAAGGCCATGTTGTGGCGCGGTGCCAGCAGCAGCAGCTTGCCTTCCAGCGCCAGGGGGGCAAAATCCCCCGCCTCGCGGATAACGCCGCTCACGCCGCCTGCCTGCATGGAATGCGAGGAGGGGGTGATGAGGAATCCCTGCACATTCTGTCCGGCTCGGTGGAAAATGGGCTCCAGATTGCGCGTCAGGTCTTCGAGGCTGCGGGGCATCCACAGGGCCTTGCGGTCGGCGTACCAGGCCACGCCCCAGGGCTGGTCCGTCACGACCAGGTCCTTTTCATTGGTCATGTTGTGCAGCTTTCCATTCATGGCTGCCGGGTAATAGGGCGGGAAATGCGGAATGCCGCGGGCACTGCTCCAGATGCCGATGTAGAGCTGTTTGGGCAGCTGGAAGAGGAAGAGCCCGGAGGATATCACCAGCATGGTGGCAATGGCGAGCCCGCGGACGCCGTTGTAGGCCTGTCCCAGCTGCATGCGGGCCAGGAAGATAAAGACCAGGGCTGTGCCGAAAGCCGCGAAGAACGGCGTGAAGAGAATGGCCTGCTGACTGGCGCTGATGGTCTGGGTCTCTCCGAATAGAGCCATGCCGGTGCAGGAGGCAAGCCACATGGCAAACACCGCCCATTTGCACGCCTGCACGGCGGGGTTGCGGAACTTGTTCAGCAGGGCCAGAAGGAAGAACGGCGTGGTGACGATGGCGCCCATGTTGATGTACATGCTGTTAAACTGGGCAAAGGTGTATCCCAGCAGGCGCAGGAAGAAGTTGGAACTGTTGAAGCTCATGGCCTCTGTGGTGGCGGAGCGCATGAGCATTTCCGCGCCATCACTGCCGAACCCATTGAAGATGGCATACATCAGTTTCTTCTCCATGCCGCCGGTAGGGGCAAGCTGCAGCACCGTGGGCAGGATGACGAGAATGGCCAGCACGGCCGCGCCGATAGCGGCGTGCATGCCGCGGGGCGTGAAGTAGATGCCGGTGAAAACCAGCATGCCGATGGCGCACCACATGCTCATGCGGCAGGTGAGGCAGAGCAGGGCCAGCAGCACGTACATGGCCACGCTCCAGAGTATCACTCGGGTTGACTGGTTTTCCGTATTGGCCTGCACGGCTGATACGAGACAGTGCACGGCTCCCAGCACGAAGCACAGCATGAGCATCTGCGGCAGCCCGCTCAGGGCATATTGCAGCACCAGTTCGCTCAGCCCCATGAGTGCCACTGTTGTGGCGGCCACCACCTCGTCAAAAAGGCGGGCAAACAGGGTGTAGGCTAGCAGCAGCGCTATGAGGAAGAAGAATGTGCTGGTCGCGGCGATGACGCGGTCGCCGGCGTACACGTTGGACGCGCCCTCATCCATGCGCTTGGCCTGAAAATCATCAAATCCGCTGGCCTTGATGGCCCCTGCCAGCACGTACGGGTAAAGCGGGGCGTGGTTTGTATCCTCGAAGTGGTCGAAATCCAGAGGCTTGCCTTTGTTTTCCTTATTCTGGTCCCACACATCAATCGGCCGGAGGAATTTGGAAGTGAATCCTTCCCCGCGCGCAATCTGCCGGCCAATCTGGGCCATATCCATGGCCACGGGCTGATCCATGCCACGGTAGGTCAGGCAGAGCTGGAACATGCAGAGACTGACGATGACAAATGCGAGAATCCAGCGCATCGTCAGTAGTTTGTTGCGCTCGCTTCGCTCTTTGCTGGTTAAGTTGTCCATTTGTCGAGAAACGGTTAGGTGAATTCGGTGAAAAACTCCGGGGCTTCCGTCATTTTGCGTTGCAGGGTGCGGCGGTTGATGCCGAGTAGCTCTGCTGCGGCTGAGCGGTTTCCGTCTGTTCGCCTCAGGGCCAGGAGTATGGCCTGGCGTTCGAGGTATTGTAAATTAAGTGAGGGGGCGGTTTCAAGCTCAAAATCCGTACTGCCACGCTTCGTGGACTGAGGAATCGGTCTGCCCTCCATCGCGTGCAGGTATTCCGGCAGGTCTTCAGGCTGCACCTCGTCCGAACTGCACATCACGATGCCGTGCTCCACGGCGGTACGCAACTGGCGCACATTGCCGGGCCAGTCGTAGCTGCGGAGCTGCTCCAGGGCGGCCCTGCTCAGGTTCAGTGCCGGTTTGTTGTTCAGCTGGCAGAGCTCTTTGGTGAAAGCATGCGCCATGAGCACGATGTCGCCTTTGCGCTCCCGCAGCGGCGGCAGGTGCAGGGAGATGACATTGAGCCGCTGGTATAAATCGAGCCGGAATGTTCCTTCCTGCACCATGGCTTCCAGGTTGCGGTTGGTGGCGGCAATCACGCGCACATTCACAGGGATGCTCACGTTGCTGCCCACTCGCTCAATACTGCGCTCTGCCAGCACGCGCAGCAGCTTCACCTGCGTGGGGATGTCGATTTCGCCGATTTCGTCCAGGAACAGCGTGCCGCCATCGGCCTCTTCAAAACGGCCGATGCGGCGCTGCATGGCCCCGGTGAATGAGCCCTTCTCGTGGCCGAAGAGTTCACTCTCCATCAGTTGCGGGGAGAGGGCGGCGCAGTTCACGGCCACAAACTTCTTGCTGCTGCGCGGGGAGAGGGCGTGCAGGGCACGCGCCACCAGTTCCTTGCCGGTGCCGCTCTCGCCCTCAATGAGCACGGTGGCCTGGGTGGGTGCCACGCGGCGTATCTTGTTGAAGATGGTCTGCATCTGCTCGCTGTCGCCCAGCATGCGGTCCAGCCCGCCGGTGGGTTCAAGCCGGGTGGCCAGTTCCTCGTTCTCCTTTTCCAGCCGGCGGGTGTGGCTGGCGCGGCGTAGCAGCAGCTCCACCTCATCCAGATTCAGGGGCTTGTTCAGGAAATAATATGCCCCATGGCGCTTGGCCTCGGCCGCCACATCGGCGCTGCCATAGGCCGTCATCATGATGCAGAGCGGCGGGTGCGGCAGCGAAACGGCATGGTCTATCAAATCCATGCCGCTTTCGCCGCCCAGCCGCAAATCCGTCAGCAGCAGATCGACCGGCTCTGTCTCCAGAATCGCGCGGGCGGCCTTGCCATTGGCGGCGGGGTACACCTCATAATCGTCCTCCAGCGCGGCGCAGAGGGCGGTCCGTGTGGATTTCTCGTCATCCACGATGAGGAGCACCGGTTTCATGGCGTCAGATAATCCAGAGCCCCTCGGTTTCATCGAAACCGAACATGATGTTGAAGGCATGCACACCCTGGCCACCGGCGCCCTTGATGACGTTGTCCTCTGCGCTCATGAGCACCACGCGGTTTGTGCGGGAGTCGATAGCCCAGCCGATGTCCACGAAATTCGTGCGGGTCACATTCTTAGTATCCGTCGGCTTGTTCGGGCCTTGCAGGCGCACAAAGGGAGCCTTGGCATAGGCGGCTTCGTAGCAGGCGTTGATTTCCTCGATGGTGGTGCCGGGTTTCAGCTTGGCCACCGTGGTGGTCAGGATGCCCGTGTTCACCGGCATGAGGTGCGGGGTGAAGGTGATGGTTACCTTCTGACCGGCAGCGGCGGAAAGCTCCTGCTCAATCTCGGAAAGGTGGCGGTGGCGCGGCACCCCGTAGGCGCGCATGCTCTCATTGCACTCGCAGAAGAGCAGGGAGATATCGGCCTTGCGCCCGGCGCCGGAAACACCGCTGCCGCTGTTCACCACGATATCCTCCGGCAGCACCAGCCCCGCCTTCAGCAGCGGCACCAGCGGCAGGATGATGCTTGTCGGGTAGCAGCCCGGCGAACCCACGATGCGGGCCTTCTCAATCTCCTCCCGGTGCCACTCCGGCATGCCGTACGGCGCCTCCTGCATCAGCTCCACATCTGCATGCGGCTTGCCGTAGAAATCTTCGTACACCTCCGGATCATTCAGACGGAAATCGGCGGATAAATCCACCACGCGGATGCCTGCCTCCACCAGCCCGCGGCCATAGCTCACGGACACACCGTGCGGAAGCGCCAGAAAGGCCGCCTCTGCACCCGTGGCGGCAATGGCCGCTACATCCGAATCCGTAAAGCACAGATCAGCACCCGGTACATGCCGGAAACGCGGGAAAAGATCACTCAGTTTCTGCCCCGCATACTGGCGGGACGTAGCGCACACCAGCTCCACACCCGGGTGGCGCAGCAGAATGCGCAAAAGCTCCTGGCCAGTGTATCCACTGGCTCCGACTACGGCGGTTTTCACCTTCTTCATGGCAAAAAAAATCATATCATGAAAAAAAGTGGTTGACAATCCTAAAAAGTGCGTGTATACTCCGCCCGTCGCCACGCTGCAAGGCGAGCGGCAACCTCAAATCAACGGGCAGTAGCGCAGTCTGGTAGCGCACTTGCATGGGGTGCAAGGGGTCGTGGGTTCGAATCCCGCTTGCCCGATTGAAACAGAAACGCTCAGCAATGGTGAAAAGCGCTGCTGAGCGTTTTTGCTTTTGCCTCACAAAGCGGGATTTGAACACACGACCCCGCAGCAAAGGGGGACCCGTCTTCGCCCGGTTCCCGGGCTACGCCGTGGCAGGGTGGGCGGGTAGAATCCCGCTTGCCCGATTGAAACAGAGCAGAAAACTGTATAATGAGCAACAGACGCTCAATCATGTCGATAGCATGTATGATTCATTTCTCCTCCAGTCAGGTTCATCTGCTGTTCCGTACCCTTGCGGACACATCACTTCAGCGGACAGGACCGGTTTACTCCCCGCTGAGAGGTGACACGACCACCTATCAGCCGAAACTGATAGCGGAAGAACGGGGCGATTCTACCAGATGGAGAATCGTGAGCAAGTGTTCTACCCTGCTATTCTGACATGCTCAGGTGTACCGCTTCCAGACTATTGTTCATTCTCTCCATGCAGCAAAAGAACTCTCCCTCTGCTCCTGATAAGTCATTGGAACCCCCGCCATTCTGCCCACAGCAGCCTGGCGGGTTCTTCTTTCCCGGCATGCCCAGAGTGACGCAATGACGGAATGACAGTAGAAAAGAATTTCTTATTTATGAGGGGTGGTTTGCTCTTTGCGTTCTTGCATTATGCGATGCTTTTTGCGGTTTTCAAAACATGCCGTGATAATCGCGGCTAGAATAATTGTAAGAGTTACCACATATCCTCTCTTATTAGTGGTGCTGAGGTCGTTCGTTATAGTTATATATACAGCTAAACAAGTGCAGACGAAAAGCCATGATGCAATGAAAATGCCTGCGTATGCGAAACAACCCAGCCGAACTTTCGGTGATGTTTCTGGTCTTGTTGATGTTGCGGGACTATGATTAGGTGCGTCTTTTGTCTTATGCGGATGAAGTTGAATAAATGAGTTATCTCTGAAACGAGGTGGGCGATTTTAATTAATCGATAGGTTCGTCAGCCTCCTTTTGCTTTACAGAATGAGGAAAGGCATGCGTTAGGGGGTGTTGCGCTCCGATAACGCGCGCTTTCTATAATGGCGAATGAGCAACGGAAACGCAAAACCGAAAATTGTCTGAAATAGTGATGCGGACAGGGCACGTATCGCTCCTCTTTTATTACCAGCTGACTCTGGGGATGGCACGCCAAGCACATACGCTCTACCAACTTCTTCATTAACATATGCGGGCATAGAGACAAAATAAGCCGTGCCGCATGATATAGCCATCGTGACAGCAGTGTATTTACAACCAATGCTATGGACAATGGCTGCTGTGACACCCCCTGCTACCGTGGGTATTATACTCTCACCTGCCATAGCTCCAGCGCTACTGCTAAACGAGGCAGAACTTTTTGCGTCCCACGGGTATATACTGGTAGAATCATCCCACATACACGATCCGACACCATGACCGATAATACCAAAGATAAGGTACAGAGCTCCGCAGGCCATCCATGAAATAGTTTTGCTCATGACTCTGAGTTTATACCATTTACCTAGTACGGTTGTCAAGCTGGGAAGTCCCCCTCATTTCGCGGAATATGAAACTTCGGGGTGCCGTTTTATGCTTGCGTTGTTTTGCATATATGGTAGTATCATACAGAGTTTGCATTATACTGTATGAGCGAAAACTTGGAAGACAATCTTGCTACAGCGAATTGCCTACGCATACTTTCCGCCTTGGTGGGAAAGGGGGGCGAGTTTGGCCTCCCGGATACACCAGTAGCCCGGTTCGAGTGGATATGTTGTTTAATACTTATGGCGAGTTATATTGCCACCAAGGGAGAGAGTCCAGAAAAGGCTGACAAGATAATCGATTATGTTTCCAAGAATCGCAACCTTCTGCTTGAGTCTCCCGCATATTCGGAGGATGAACTAAAACACATACTTGATTATAGACGAGTGTACTTCTGTTCGCTGAATACAACCGGGATGGCATACGTATTGGCGGAACTAATCGACAAGGCTACTAAATACGGACATTTCGTGCGATTAAAGAGTGGAGAGGAATCCCAGGTATCAAAGGTGGATTTTGACAGTCTGAAGAGTTATAGACTTCTGGAATATGTAGCCAGCGATGAAAAGCTTGCATCTCTTGCAACAAGCTTGACTATTCTGTCCGACCCCTTGGGGGCCTTTCAGGAAACCATAGCAGAGAAAACCAATATTGACGATTCTCAACATCTTACGCCTGACATTCAGAAGTCGGCCCTCTCCGATAAAAAGCTCGCAATCAAACCATTGAACGACTCTTCAGGAACCGGAGATGATTTAGCTCCCGCAAAAGGCGAGGTTGCAACAGCTCAATTCATCAAAATAACAACGATGTTGACCGACTCCTCAGTGAAATATGGTCTGCCGAATACATCGATTGCAATGTTTGAGCTGCAATGCTATATAATATGCAGGATTTGTGACGTAGTGACGGGGGGGAAGTACACTGAATTAACAGATAAAATACTTGATTACGTTTCTTCACATCGGGAGTTGCTACCCAATTCTCCCAACTATGTAAAATCGGAACTAAAAGACATTTTGGCGTACAGGCTGGGAATGTACGAAGGTCAGCCCATTGCCATTGCAGTAATAGTGCTTGGTCGGATGATAGATGCTGCGAATAGGCGAGGCCATCTGACCGAGGTAAGAAAAAGAGACTATGAATTGATTGATGGAGGCGTGGACAGCACCCAGTTGACACCATTCCTGTCGAATATGTTGTCAGGCAGTCCGTGTGTTGCTCTCTCCGTGTTTCTGCTGCATAATATCAATCCTGATGAGGCGGTAAGATTTGCAAAAAATACATTCAAAGGAGAAAATAAAGCAAATGTCAGCAATTCACAATCTACAGTTGCCCTCAACAATTCACAACAGCAAAAAAAGCAAAAATGCTCTCCGATTCTAAAACCGAAGAAACAATTATCATCAGAGCTAAGATCAGTCCGCGTTGCTGCTAATACGGAGTCAGGTAAAACCGCTAAAGCGCCTCATTCCGCAACTGTAAAAAAGCAAGGGGACGGATGGTTTTATTTCGCATTGGCGGTCATGATCCTTGCAGCTATTGTAATCTGCACGTTATGTGCACCATTGGTTCGAGAGAGCAACCGACGAGATGCTACAGGACACAACCCACCAGTGACGGACTTTAACAATCCGACCGCTGTATCCACATCAACGCCAATATCCAAAAAAGACAGAGTAACAACGTATCCTCAGCGGCAAAGCTTGAATGGTTACATTTCTCCACCATCAAAAGAGTCAGGAATGAGCAAAGAAGCGGCGCAAAACGCCATGTGGAAAGCTGTTATTGGTTCGGACGAAGATTCCGTAAAAAAAGCGGTCGCACAGGGAGCAGACGTCAACCACTGGAAGATTGAAAGGACAAACAGATTCACCGCCCTTCAATATTCAGTCGGTGTTTGTGACTACGAAATGACTGAATGCTTGATTAGTCTCGGAGCTGACGTTCTTGTAAAAAATAGCGATTACCCCAACTTGTGGTCAATCCTAATTCGAAAAGACTTAACTCCAGCCGCAGAGAAAATCATAATGCTTCTCGTAGATAAAGGGCTTAATCCGAATGAACCTGGAGTTACTAAAGTCGATGAGCAGCTTAAGACCCAATTCAGGCGATTAGCAGACAAACATTACAAAAGTACCCCTACTAATGACATGATCTCGCAAGATATGGTTGATGAGGCTAAGAAAGACCATCTATCTAAGCTATATTCACTTGAAAAAGTGGAGATGCCTATTCTTAAACACTGTGCCACATGTGACTGCAAAAAGGCTATTGCCTATCTATTGAATCACGGCGCAAAAGCAGATGTTGATAAACCGAATTCACTGATAGGCGGAAGTGCACTATCTATGGCAGCTCGAAAGGGGAATATTGAAATTATGACCCTATTGTTGTCACACGGAGCCCGTGTCGATGAAGTTTCTCCCTTGCATAACGCAACGCCACTACATTTTGCCGTTTCAAGTGGACAATATGCAGCCACTGAGCTCTTGCTGAAACATGGAGCTTCTGTGAATCGGCAATTTGAAGACGGGACAGCATTACACACCGCAGCTCTTTCTGGAGATGTATCTATGCTTGAATTGCTGCTTAAATATGGAGCCTCCGTAAATCTGAAGTCTAAAAACGGAGGGTTCCTCCCATTGAGAATGGCATTAATGGGACAACGATTTGAAGCAGCAAAACTATTGATTGAAAGAGGTAGTCAGGTTTCAGTTCCTGACGAAATCGAAGGGGTTAGAGATGATGTTCTAATAGTGTTCTTAACCGAAGAGGTTGATCCTATGTGGAAAGGTCTTTTGACTGACAAACAATGGAAACAGGCGATTCGCGCCACAGATGCATGGGTAAGCAAAACTATTAAGTAGAGCTTGTGACACATGCCAAAAATTATAGAGAATTTAGATTGCAACGATGCTATTTATTCGGAAGTCCCCGAGTATTGTTTTGAACACAGAAATACAAGTCTGTATAAGATAGACTGTTCAGGTAAGTCTATTTACGTATTTGAGTGCCACTCTGCTGCGTTGAAAGCCTGGAAGGAGATTACTTCGAATCATCCTATTGATGTTATAACTTTTGATGAACATACGGACACGCATCCACCGTTGTGGGGATATTGTGTGCACGCGCTGAAACACGATGAAGATGCTTTGGTTAGGCTTCTTGATGCATCCAGGGTAAATCAAACAGATAATTTCATCTCCGGACTTTATCAAAAAATAGATGCTCATTCAACTCCATATTTCGATTTTAGAATGCTCAAACACGACGAGCATATAACAACCGCTGTTTATTGGAACATAATCAGGAGAGCATATATTTGCGCATCTCGGAGTTCTCGTCCAGAGATATTAGTTTCAAATGTAGACTTGCTGAATGTTTACAACAATATCATCCAAGTCAAAGATGTTTTCACTGTGCCTAATTATCCAGAAGTGTTTCGAAAATGCGATTTTTTTGAAGATTTTGTAGAACTGCATCGAAAGATGTCCGTTAATTTGGATGACGAAACAATTAATCGCATTACGAGACAGATTCCTCTTTCTGATGATTTCATCCTGGATATAGACTTAGATTACTTTCAGACCCCATTTATACTCGACCGTCCATTTGATTCCATGCCGCTATTCTGCCGTCTGATACAGAAGGCTAAGGCAATTACAATAGCAACAGAAACAGAATGCGTTCAAGAGCAAGTTGACAAATACAGCTCTATATACAATCGGATAAACGAGACTTGTATGAGCCTTTCGTGCAAAAACCCTCTTCGAAAGGGGTGGGATTCTCGCAAATTGTTACAATATCTCCTTGAGTTAATAGAATACGTTCTATCTGGTCAATGGGAGAAAGAATGCAAGCAGGAAGAAATTAACAAAACAATAAGAAGACGTATGTTGGAGGGTATAGATGAAAGTGCCAAACCTTTAATTTCTGCTGCATCAAAGGTTATGCAGACATGAGAGTAGGTATTCACCATGATCAAGTGAACAGCTTTTTCCTGAATGCCGGTAAAAATTGGGCTTTGTTTGGCATTACATGGGACTGTTTTCTCATTAATACATCGGTTTTTCGTGCGCCGTTCCACATGTGTCCCAAAGATTATGGAAAAATAGTCCTAAACAACATAAAGGCATAGTATTCTGTGTGAAAATTCGTAGTGGGGTATCAGACGCCTCACCATCGGCAGTAAGTTTTCATTTGTGTCTCTATCGGCGTAAGCCACTAACTTTCAATTTGTCAATCGTAAATTGTCAATTGTAAATCCACGTGTCCCAAATCTTTGGGACACGTGTGGCGCCGTTCAGTGACGCCGTTCAGTGACTGTATCAGGGCAAACGCATTTGAGTAGTGTCATACAAGATGGCGATTTAAGCTCCCGGAAATTCGCTTTAATTTACATTGAGCGGATTATCGTAAAAATCTAGTTTTCTTGAAGTTATAGAGCATTTGTGTTATAATGGACAAATGTATAGACTTATTGGCGAATTAGAGGCTGTCGAAGACCCACGCACCGGAAATGCGAAGAAACATAAGCTTGGAGATATCCTTTTCATTGCAATAGCAGCGGGCGTTGCCGATGCTGATACCTGGAATCAAATCGAGGATTATGCCGTGGAGCATGAAGACTTTTTCAGGCAATATCTGGAACTGCCCGCTGGCATTCCGTCTCACGATACATTCAACCGCGTCTTTGCTATCATGGATCCGGTTGTGTTGGAAAAGAATTACCAGAATTGGATTCGGCAGTTTGTAAAAATAAAGGAAGGCTCAATTATAAGCATTGATGGTAAAACTATTCGAGGAGCAGGAACAAAGGATGATGAAGGGTATGCGCACATGTTGAGTGCCTGTCTGAGTGATGAAGGTATATCGTTGGGACAGCTTAACGTTGGTAAGAAGACAAATGAAATCTCCGTTATTCCACAATTGCTTGATATGCTGGATATCAAAGGGTGTATCGTCACAGCTGATGCCATGGGGTGTCAAAAGGAAGTTGTCAGAAAGATAGTAAAAGAGAAAAAGGCATCCTATGTATTAGCTGTAAAAGATAACCAGAGAAATTTATACGAGCAGATACTGGAGACTGCGAAAATGGTGCGTCCCAGCAGCATTTTTACAGAAGTGGACGCAGGGCATGGGCGAGTGGAGGAACGAGTATATCGAATATACCGGGATTTGAGTTTTATCACCGGGGTATGGAATTGGGAGAAACTGGCCGCTCTGGTAGTAGTGGAAAGCTCACGTTACAACAAAAAGAAGCAGACAGAAAGTGTAGAGAAACGCTGCTACATAACGAATTTACCAAAAGGGAGTAGCGCAACCATAACTCACGCGATTCGTAATCATTGGCAGGTTGAAAGCATGCATTGGGTACTTAATGTAGTATTCGGTGAAGATGCCTGTCGAAAGAGAGTGTACAATGCTGCAGAAAATTACTCCCGAATGATGAAGGTGGTATTGAGCTTACTACGCCACCATAAGAAAAAGACAGGAGGAACAAAATCGCTGGCGAGAATGAGAAAACAGGCTGCTTGGAATACCAGCGTGCTGGAGGAAATCCTCTTCAGTGCTTTGGAGTCAAAAAACAGAGCGGAAGAGAGTCAATAAGAAAACACGACATCGAAATGCGTTTGCCCTGGTGACTGTATTAATATTCTTGACAATTGCTCTGCAATGTGCATAATTCCCGATAGGCATGGCAACGGCAGAACAGATTATGTCTCTTATACGATCTCACACACGTGACGATCGGGAGCATTTCTATACTGTTGCTCTACAAATTGCCTCAACAGAGGCACGCAAGGGCCATCAGGCATTTGCAAATGATATTCGCAAGGCTTTCAAAACGGTTGAGAGAGAAACGAAATCCAAGCAAGTATTGATTCCTGACGATATGCAGGACGTGCTTGCTTTGCGTACTCCCGACAGGTTCCGTAATCAACTCGTATTAGCTGAAGCAAATCAAAAGCGGGTTGAGCGAATAATGCACGAGTATGTGCAGCAGGAAGTGCTCAGACAACATGGATTGAGTAATCGTCGCAAGATTTTATTAGCGGGGCCACCGGGAACGGGGAAGACTATGACTGCCAATGTCCTCGCTAATACGCTACATTTGCCCATGGTCGCCGTGCATCTCGATATGATTCTTTCCCGCTACATGGGAGAGAGTAGTGCGAAACTTCATCAAGTGTTTGAGTTTATCGCGAAGAATAGGGCACTCTATTTGTTCGATGAATTTGATACTTTGGGCGGTGAACGCGGTGGAAATGATATAGGCGAGATGCGTAGGGTGCTTAATACACTATTGTTGTGTATTGAACAAGATAAATCTGAAAGCATATTGGTTGCTGCCACAAATAAGCCAAACATGCTGGACAGAGCCATCTTCCGTCGTTTCGATGATTGCATTGAGTTTTCTCTGCCTGATAGGAACGGGATTTCACAACTTATCCGCAATTCCTTGTCGACTTTCCTAACAGAGGATATATCCATTGATTCAATCGCAAAAAATTATGAGAACATAAGCTGCGCTGATGTAGTGAGCGCTTGCCACGATGCTGTTAAGATTGCTTTGTTGGAAGGTAAAGCGCAGGTAACTCAGCTTATTTTAGAGCAGTCATTTGCGGAGCGTTCAGCGGCGATAAAACTCCAAGAGTAAACATGTCTGAGAAGTTACCACTACTCCTAGTCGCACAAGCAGGCGAACATATGGCATTTTCGCCCCCGAGCCAAGGCGGCTTTAAGACGATTGCGTATACATATGGCAATAGAGTAGAACATGCAAACAGGATTTTGCAGCAGTTTGACGAGATTGTCTATGAAGCCGCCCAAGAGAAGGTTAATAGAATATCTCTTAAGACTCAGGATGGTAAGGATTTCCCTGTAGACCGATTGAACAAGAGCCAAATGGAACTTTTGGACTGGAGGGAGGTAGAAGATGGTTATACCGCAACAGTTCTTCTTCCTGAAAAGGCGGCTAAGAAATTGAGAAAGAAAATTACCGATTTTCGAGACATCAATACTAAGGAAACGAACAAACCCAAGAATGAAGATTTTGTGGGTAGAATTGGGGCGTTTCAACGCGCTATACCTGATTGGTATTGGAAAGATTCAGTAGTCACATTGCCGGAAGAAGAGGAAATTTGGATTGAAATATGGCTTACCAGAAAAGCTGATGAAACGGAGTCTAATGATTTTTTAGACCTGTGCAGATCAAACGGAATTATTCACGGCAAAGCTCCTTTGTGTTTTCCTGAGTGTTTAGTCTACATTATTCATGCTAACAGGTCAAAGTTAGCCGTATTAACAGCCAATCTTGCTTCCATTAAACAATGTCGAGCATGTCGTGAGTTAACCTCTTTGGTAACATCTGCATCACCGGCAGAACAGGCGCAATGGTCACGACATATAATTGAACGGTTGCAAACGCCTAGGGATGACGCTCCTCGTGTTTGTATTTTAGATTCCGGCTGCAATAGGCATCCTATACTTTCCCCTCTTATTCAAGACGGATTATTACTATGTGTTGATGATGGTAAGAGTGGCGCAGATTCACATAAAGATGGACATGGCACATCAATGGCAGGTATTGCCGCCTACGGCAATCTCAATCATGTAATGATGAATGCCAGTGGTACTGTGCGTCCCCACCCCATTGAATCATGTCGTATATTTGGTTTAGCTAACAAGGATAAATTGCATGGAGAGGTAACTTTGCGAGCAGTTAGCTTAGTCGAGATTACGAGTCCAGAGTCACCTCGTGTATTTTGCATGGCCATTACGTCACCGCACCAAACGAAAGTATTGGGTAATCCGACTTCATGGTCTGCTGCACTAGACTCATCCGCTTCTATGTATGGGGAGGAAAGTAGTGATGGTCGGTTATTCATCATTTCTGCCGGCAATCGGACGGAGTATTTATGTACCCCAAGTGACATGGCTGCAACAGTCCAAAATCCGGCTCAGGCATGGAATGTTCTCTCTATCGGAGCAGTAACTCATTTGACCGAATACAATGATCCAAGTGTTCCGGCTAATGCCGAATTGTACGCAAAGGATGGAGATCTTTCTCCTTGGTCAAGTAATTCTTCCCTATGGAAAGAATCTGCTCCCATAAAGCCCGATTTCCTTTGTGAGGGGGGGAACATTGTGTTAGTAGACGGACAGGAGGATAAACCCGATGATTTGTGTTTACTTTCTCCCTACAAAGAGGAGTTCCGTTTACAATACATACCGTTTGAAGGTACTAGTTTAGCCTCGGGATTAGCAACACACATGGCTGCATGTATAATGCGTGAATATCCATCACTTCGCCCCGAAACAGTCCGTGCTTTACTGGTTCATTCTGCGGAATGGACAGACGAAATGAAACGCAAGTATTTACCGGCAAAGCCCTCTGCATCTTCCTATATGGCTTTGGCTAGAATGTGTGGACATGGAGAGGCAAGCTTATCCCGAGCCATGTCGTGCATGTCAAACAGTCTTACTCTTGTTCATGAGGGGGAATTAACGCCATATGGCATAAAGGATGGCAAAACGCGTTGGAATAATTATTTTTGAAAAAATGACATTATAACGTTTAAAATATGGTCGCATAATGCATTTATTTACAGTATAATAAATGCGCTAACAAATATACCAAACGCATTATGCAACCACAAGCTCAGTTTGACAG
>JAFSFD010000047.1 GCA_017435365.1 Akkermansia sp.
GGAAAATCAGCCCCGGCAGGGGCGTAAGAACACTAGCCGGGGGTAAGAGCGCGTCAGCGCTCGCAGCCCCCGGTATATTGAAAAAAATATCGGAGCCCCGGCAGGGGTGACAGAAAGCACAGCATCAGTGTATTGCATCGCCTTCTGTCACCCCTCCGGGGCTCCATTTTATTTTATCGCATTCCGGGGGCTGCGCCCGCTTTGCGGGCTTACCCCCGGCTAGTGTTCTTTCACCCACTTCGTGGGCTCAAATTTCCTCGGGCTTTCTGCCCGAAAAATTCCAATTTGTCGTTGAGTCCAAGCAATATTCTTTAATTGCTCCGGCAATTAAACCGGTCTGAGCTCAGCTCAGACCGGTTCTGCTTCAGGCGCGACAAAAGCCGCGCACTAACTTAATTATTCTGCATTCTGCGTTCTGAATTATGCATTATTCGAGAGGTACTTCGCAACACCTTCGTGGGTGGCCTGCATGGCTTCCTGGCCGGGGTGCCAGCCGAGCGGACATACCTCGCCGTACTGCTCGAAGTGCTGCAGGGCATCCACTATACGGATAGCTTCATCGATGGAGCGGCCCAGCGGCATATCGTTCACGAGCTGGTGGCGCACAATGCCCTGCTTATCGATGAGGAAGAGTCCGCGGTAGGCTACCAGCTCACCCTTCACCTGCAGCTTGCCATTTTCGTCCACATAGCGTTCGCCGGCCAGCACATCGAAGGCATCGGCAATGGTTTTGTTCGTATCGGCCACCAGCGGATAGGTCACACCGCTGATACCGCCTTCGCACTGCGGCTTCTGGCACCAGGCCCAGTGGCTGTACTCGGTATCGGTGGAGCAGCCCACCACCACGGTGTCGCGCTTGGCAAACTCAGGCAGCGCTGCCTGGAATCCCAGCAACTCTGTGGGGCATACGAAGGTGAAATCCTTCGGGTAGAAGAAGAACACGACGTACTTCTTGTCCACATAGTCCTGAAGACTGAAATCATTCACGATTTCACCATTCACCACTGCGGTTGCCTTGAATACGGGAGCTTGTTTTCCTACTAACATGATATGTAATTATTGGTTGTTGGGGTTAAGATACACTAACTTTCGATTCTGTTCAAGCTTTTTTAGAATTTTTCTAAAATTATTTTTCACATCTTGTCAGGAATCGGAAAATATGGTAGGATAAGTTGCGTATGGAAACACCGGGAGCGAGACTTACCTCACTGGATGCCCTGCGAGGGCTGGATATGCTCATAATCATAGGTATAGACGCATTGGTATACGCGCTGTATCCTGTCAGCGGCGGAGGTGAAGTCTGGAAATTCATCCGCGAACAGCTGGGGCACGCCCCCTGGGAAGGCCTGAGGCTATATGACTGCGTGTTCCCTCTTTTTGTATTCATGGCGGGCATGGCCATGTGCTTTTCGCATCTGCGGAGAATGGATGCACCGGTCTGGAAAACGCTGCTGCACCTCTGGAGTCGCGCTCTGGTGCTGGTGATACTGGGTTTCCTCGTCAACGGCAATATCAGCTGGGATTTATCCACCATGCGCTGCGCCTCAGTGCTGGGGCTCATCGGGCTTTCCGGGGCACTGGCAGGCACCTTCACCCTGCTCTGCGGTGGCCGCATCCTGCCGAATCTGGTGCTGGCCGGGCTCATCCTGGGCGGCGTAGGCGCCGCGCAGCACCTGGGCGGCAACTACACCCCAGGCGGCTGTTTCAACGCCAGGGTGGATGCCATCCTCTGCCCGGGTGTGCTGCACAGCGGCAGCTATGACCCTGAGGGGCCTCTCTGCATAGTCTCAGCCACAGCGCTTTCCCTGCTGGGGTATTGCGCCGGGCGGCTCTTCCTGAATATCGCCCGCGCACCGCTGCGCGTAGTGACCATGCTGGGCTGTGGCCTCATCCTGCTGGCAGGCGGCTGGTGGCTGCCCTGCATCAAGGGAATCTGGACACCCGGGTTCGTGCTCTGCAGCGCCGGCATCAGCGCCATCCTCATGGCCTTGTTCCATCTGGTCATCGATGTACTGGGCCTGGTGAAATGGAGTCTGCCGCTGCGCGTGGTGGGGCTGAATGCCCTGGCCATCTATATTGTCACGCACCTCATCAGCTTCCCGATGCTCACCAACCGCATGCTGGGCGGCACCTGGGCACTCATCCTTTCGCCGGACTGGCAGCGCGTGGCCAACGCCGCCACCGCGCTGCTGCTGGCCTGGTGGCTATGCTGGTTCCTGTACCGGAAGCGAGTGTTCATCAAGCTGTGAATTCAAAGAGCCGTGGCGTGCTTTTTGCTTGCTTCGCGCGTGTGTGCGTGATAAGCTATGCGGTAGCATGAAAGTTATCACGATTTACGGCAGCAAGAGCGACCTTCCCTTCATGGAACCGGCTCGCGTATACTTCCAGGAGAACAATGTTGAACACGAGGAGGTTATCTACTCTGCCCACCGCGATTTACCCGCCCTTATCGAGTATCTGAAAGGCCTTGAGGCCAGCGGCACGAAGGCTGTACTGCTCTGCGTGGCAGGCCTTTCCGCTGCGCTGCCCGGCGTGGTGGTGATGAATACAGAACTGCCCGTCATCGGCGTGCCGGTGCCCTGCGGCCCGCTGAACGGCGTAGATGCCCTGCTGGCAATCTCCCAGCTGCCGGGCGGGGTTCCCGCCACCACCGTGGGTCTGCACAAGAAGACCCCCGTGAATGCCGCCATGGCCGCCCACCGCATCATCAAGCTGGCTGAATAACCCAACGGGCATACGCCCCGACTCTGCAATGAGTACGCCAAAAGACCTTCTCACCATCGACTCGCTGAGCGATACCGACATCCGCAGCATCCTGCAAGGAGCCGCAGAGATGAAGCAGGTATTCTGCAGCGGCAAGACTCACCCGGCCCTGGCCGGAAAATCCGTGCTCACCCTGTTCTATGAGCCCAGCACGCGCACGCGTTCCTCGTTCGAACTGGCAGCCCGCCGCCTGCAGGCCGATGTGACCACCTTCACCGTGGCCACCTCATCCGTGG
The DNA here is from genome assembly GCA_017435365.1 of Akkermansia sp. GTDB lineage: Bacteria > Verrucomicrobiota > Verrucomicrobiia > Verrucomicrobiales > Akkermansiaceae > Akkermansia. Next base: position 3,000 of record JAFSFD010000047.1, read on the forward strand.
TCAAGGGCGAGAGCGTGCATGATACCATCGACACGCTCATGAGCATGCACATGGACTACATCATCGTGCGCCACAAGAACAGCGGCATCCCCGCCGTCATCGGCCGCCATGCCAAGGCCTCCGTCATCAACGCCGGCGATGGTGCCCACGCGCACCCCAGCCAGGCCTTTCTGGATGCCTTCACCCTGCAGGAGAAATACGGTGATCTGAGCGGCAAGCGTATCGTCATCATCGGTGATATTCTGCACAGCCGCGTGGCTCGCTCCACCAGCACCATCCTGAAGCGGCTGGGCGCCACCGTGGCCTACATGGGCCCCGGCCCGCTGGTGCCGCAGGAGAAGCACACCGGCATCCCGCGCTTCACAAACTGGGATTCCGTGTTCGAATGGAAGCCGGATGTCATCTACCTGCTGCGCGTACAGAACGAGCGCATGGACACCCCCTTCTTCCCCTCCGCAGATTATCACAACGCCTTCGGCGTGACCGAGGAGCGCCTGAAGCGCATCGATGACCTTGATTTAAGCATCATGCACCCCGGCCCGGTGAACCGCGGCGTGGAGCTGTGCGACAACGCCATGGAATATCGCAACAGTCTCATCTGCAACCAGGTTGAAAACGGCGTAGCCGCCCGCATGAGCATCCTTTCCTACCTCACCCCCCGGACTCAGAACCATGACTAGTACTTACATTCGGAATGCCACCTGGGCCCCCACGGGTGAGAAGTTTGATATCCGCCTGGCGCCGGGCCACAGCCAGGTTGTGCCTGAGTTCGGCGGTATCACCATCAGCGATGCCGAGGTACGCCCCGCCGGGCAGATGAATATACCGGAGCGGGCCCGGGTGATTGATGCCACGGGCAAGTTGATTCTGCCCGCACTCTTCGACCTGCACGCCAAGGTGGAAATCGAAGGCCGCAGCAAGCGCGAATCAGTGACCCGCACCGGCCAGGCTGCCGTGCAGGGCGGTGTGTGGGGCATTCTGGTGCAGCCCACAGCCGGCTTCATGTTCGACAACAGCGCCGCGCTGGACAGCTTCCGCGATGCCGTGGGGCAGCGCTCCGCTGCTGAAATGATTCCCGCCGGCTGCATTTCCCAAGGCATGAAAGGCGACCAGCAGGCACCCTATAACACGCTGGCCGCGCGTGGCATCAGCATCCTGAGCGATGCAGGCGAGCGCCCCGGCAACCTGCTCATGCTGCACCGCGCCATGAAATATGTGGCAGAGCTGGGCATGACCATGGCCATCCGAGGCGATGTGCCCAGCATCACCGCCAACACGTGCATGCACCCCGGCACCACTTCCTACAAGCTGGGTCTGCACGGCACCCCTGCCTGCGCCGAGGAAATCGGGCTGGAAATCATTGTGCGCCTGGCACAGGATGCCGGCTGCAAGCTGCATGTGCAGACCGTAAGCACCGCAGAAGGGGTGGAAATCATCCGCCGCGCCAAGGCCGCCGGCTGCAAGCTGACGGCAGAAGTAGCGCTGCACCACCTGCTCTTCACCCATGAGAATGTGGGTGATTACGACACAAACTACAAGACCCTGCCGCCGCTGCGCGACAAGTCCGACACAGAGGCCCTGCTGGCCGGTGTGAAAGACGGCACTATCGACTGCATAGTCTCCGACCACACACCCTGCACGCCCTTTGCCAAGAAACAGGACTTCCCCTCCGCACCGCAAGGCATGTGCCTGCTGGATTACTTCCTGCCCACGCTCTACACCTACCTGGTACAACCCGGCAGACTGAGCTGGGAGGAGCTGGTGAAGGCATGCTGCGTGAACCCCTGCACCATTGCCTGCCCGGATGTGATGGACACCGATGAACCGGAAGGGATGCCCCTGCTCCTGTTCGACCCGGAAACAAGCAGCATGGTCACCGAAGATACACTCCCCTGTGGCACGCTGAATACCCCGCTTCTGGGCAGAACCCTCTGCGGCAGTGTCACTCTCCCCCTCCAATAAAGCCATGATTATCTACATCATCAGCGATGGCAAGAAAGGCCACCTTTCCCAGACCCGCGGGCTGGCTAATGCCCTCATCGAACAAGCCACCGAGCGCAACCCCGAGCGCAAGCACGAATGCTTCGAGGTTGACATCACCGGGCTGAGCTGGCTCAAAAAGCTGTTCTACAAAGGCAGGGAACTGACCTACCCCCGCCCGGATCTCATCCTGTGCGCCGGGCACGGCACCCACCTGGCTGCCCTCAGCCTGGCGCGCCACCTGCGCTGCCTGTGCATGGTGTGCATGCGCCCGAGCCTGCCTGCCAGCATGTTCGATTTATGCATCACCCCGCGTCACGACCTGCCGGACGGTTTTGAAGCCAACGGGCAGGTATTCCCGACCAACGGAGCCATCAACAGCATCCGCCCGAAACCGGATGTGCAGAAGACGCAGACTCTCATCCTCATCGGCGGCCCCAGCAAGAGCTACAACTGGGATGCCGAACTGGTGCTCAACCAGCTTACCTCCATTGCCCGCCTGACCACCACCCCCATTGTGCTCACCACCTCGCGCCGCACTCCGACCGACTTCGTGCACGATGTCACCATGGCCTGCCCGAATATCCGCGTCATCCCCGTGGAGGAAACCGGCCCGGACTGGGTGCCGGAGAATCTGGCCAAAGCCAAGGAAGTATGGGTGACGCAGGACAGCGTGAGCATGGTGTACGAAGCGCTTTCCAGCGGTGCACCGGTGGGCATCATCGAAATGCCGGCCAAGGAAGGCCCGCACAAGCCGGATGCCTCCCGCATTGCCCGTGGTCTGAATATGCTCATTTCCGAAGGCAGCGTGTGCCGCTTCACCGAATGGGCCAAGACCAATACCATACCTCAGACCGGCACGGTGATGAATGAAGCAGGCCGGGCCGCCACCTATATACTGGATAACTTCCCCAAGCTCCTGCCATGAAAGTAATGCACCTGCTGCCCTCCCTCAGCTCCGGCGGGGTGGAACAAGTGGTACTCGAACTCTGCGAGGGGCTCTGCTCCCGCGGGATTGAAAATGTTGTTGTCTCAGCGGGCGGCAGCATGGTGCCGGCCATCGAAGCCACAGGGGCTCGCCATATCACCCGTCCCATCGGCCGGAAGAGCCTCTTTACCCTCTTCCAGGTGGGCAGGACAGCACGCCTCATCCGGGCAGAAAAGCCGGATGTGCTGCATGTGCATTCACGCGTGCCGGCCTGGGTAGGGCAGCTTGCATGCAAGCGCATTCCGGCAGCAGAGCGTCCGGTCATCGTTTCCTCCTTCCACGGGTTCCACTCCGTGAACGCTTACTCGGCGGTCATGGCCAGGGGAGACAAAGTCATTGCCGTGTCGGAATGCATGCGCCGGCATATCCTGGAGAACTATCCCAGGACCCCGGATGAAAGCATCATTGTCATTCCCAACTCCATTGATGCCACAAAATTCAACCCCGACTACAAACCGACGCAGGCGTGGTTCGACAAGTGGTTTGCGGATTACCCTGAGCTGAAAGGCAAGTACACACTGTGCCTGCCGGGCCGCATCACCCGGCTGAAGGGAGCTCCGCACCTCGGCCCCATTCTCCGGCATCTGCGCGACAAGGGCATCCCGGCACATGCCGTTGTGGTCGGTGAGACAAAGAAAGGCAAGGAAGCCTACCGTGAGGAAGTACAGGCCGGCTTTGCCGCAGCAGGCGTGGCAGACTGCGTCACCTGGACCGGGCACCGCAAGGACCTGGCTGATGTGCTCTGTGCCTGCGATGTAACCCTTTCGCTGACCCTGCAGCCTGAATCCTTCGGAAAGACCACCCTGGAAGCCCTCTCCCTGGGGCGCCCGGTAGCTGGCTATGAGCACGGCGGCGTGGGCGAGCAGCTGAGCCAGTTCCTGCCGGACGGCATGGTTCCCACCGCCGACACACAGGCCATGGCCGGATTGCTTGAAAAGTGGTACACAGACCGCCCGGTACCCCTCACCCCGGTTCCGGCTCCCTACCGCCGGGAGGATATGATTCAATCCCACATCGACCTCTACAACGAGCTCTGCAGGAAGTAAGGCATGAACGTGCTCCACATCAGCCCGCGGCTCCGCCCCGGCGGGGTGAACCAGCTGGCAGCCGACCTGGCCTGCGGATTACAGCAGGCCGGGTTCCGCAATACCGTCATTTCACCACCGAATGAGCTGGTGGGCAAATTGACGGCAGCTTCCGTGCAGCACCACAGTTCGCACAATATTGCCGTCTTTACCTACCTGAAAGAGTTACGCCGCGTGCGGCACCTCATTGAAAGCACCAGGGCGGATATCATCCTGGCCTACACAACCCCCGCCGCCAATCTTGCCTGGAGAGCCTGCAATAATCTGCCGGAGGAAGAACGCCCCCGCCTCATCGGCATCCACACCACCTACCCCAAGCACCCCGGCTGGGCCGCCAGCCTGGAACGTTGCGATGCCCTGGTTGCCGTCTCCCGCCACCTGCGAAATGAACTCACTGAACGCGCCGGCCTGGATTCTGAGCGCAATATCTGGGTGATTCCCTATGGTGTGAATGAGGAGCTCTGCCACCCGGAATACAAGCCATCAGACGCATGGATTGAGCAGTGGATACGCACCCACAAGGAACCGGAAGGCTCATTGTCTGTCTGCATTCCGGGAGCTATCACCCCCCTGCACGGTCTGGAAGACCTGGCCCCGGTTCTGGTGCAGCTCCGAAAAGCCGGGGTTCCCGTGCGCGCCTACATAGCAGGCGACACCGCCCGGGCAGATAAGAAATACCTCCGGAAACTCAGGAAGTTATACGAAAAAAGCGGTATTGCCGATCAGATAATATGGCTGGGATACCGCCCGGATCTGCGGGATGTCATCTGCATCTGCGATGTAGTGCTTTCCCTGGCCAAGGCACCGGCCTGCCACGACCGCACCGTGCTGGAAGCGCTTTCGCTGAGGCGCCCGGTGGCGGCTTACGACCACGGAGTGGTGGGCGAGCTGCTGGATAATTTCCTGCCTGAAGGCCGCGTTGCCCCCCATGACATTGCCGGCATAGCGGACAGGCTGGAGCAGTGGCACGCCTACCGCCCCCACATAAGCGAATTACTCCCCTACCCCTACCGTCTGGGCGATACCATCCGCAGCGTGGCAGAGCTCTGCACCTCGCTCTGCCAGCGGAGCAAAGGCTGATGCCGACATTGACAAAAGGGGGAAAATGGTGTAACCTTTGCCCCGCACAGATTTTTAGAAATGATAAGCTTTACGAACCTTTCCCGTTACACCGATATCGGCTCCAATTGCTACCTGCTTGATATGGACGGTGTGCGCATTGTGCTGGATTCCGGCATGCACCCCAAAAAAGACGGTGCCGAAGCCACCCCGGAGTTCCACCTGATTGGTGCAGCCGACCCCGATACGATTTTCGTCACCCACTCCCACCTGGACCACATCGGCACCCTGCCCGTGCTGCAGGACAAATACCCCGCAGCCGAGGTGAACATGACCGCCGCGACCTGCGAAGTGGGCCTGGCCATGCTGCACAACTCCGTGAACGTGATGACCGCCAAGCGCACGCAGGAAGGCATCATCGACTACCCGTTCTATACCCACATGGAGCTTGACCATGTAGCCCGCTGCTGGATGCCCCGCCCTTATGGCACGCCCTTCCGCATCGGGCGCAACGGCCGGGTACTGGCCACCCTGCACGATGCAGGCCATATTCTGGGCAGCTGTGGTGTGGAACTCGAAAGCGAAAGCGGCACCACCATCCTCTACACCGGCGATGTGCAATTCGACAATCAGACCCTCATAGCCGGGGCGGATTTTCCGCAGAGCGGTATTGATATCCTGATTATGGAAAGCACGCACGGCTGCACCGAGCGCGATGCCGGATACACCCGGGCCAGTGAGCTCCGCCGCTTTGCCGATACTATCCGCGAGGTGCTCGAGAATGACGGCGCGGTGCTCATCCCGGTGTTTGCCCTGGGCAAGAGCCAGTGCCTGCTCACCGAAATCGGGCGTTTCAAGGAACAGGGGCTCATCCCCGATGTGCCCGTCTATTTCGGCGGCCTCAGTTCCAAGATAACAGCCGTCTACGACAAACTGGCAGACAGCACACCACGCCTGAACCCCGGATTCCGCATTAAGGAGCACGTGGAAACCCACGGGCTGCCCCGCCAGGGTAAAGCGCCGCTGGTGGCCTCTCCCGGCAATATCTACCTGGTTTCCAGCGGCATGATGAGCGAGCACACCGTCTCGCACATTCTGGCAGAGCAGATTATCACCCACCCGAACGATGCAATCCTCTTCGTGGGCTACAGCGACCCTGAAACCCCCGCCGGCAAGATTAAAGCCGCAACCCCTGGTGAGCTGGTGCATCTGCGCGATAAAGGTGGCCAGGCATACCCGCTCAAATGCCGCGTGGAGTGCTTCGACTTCTCCGGCCACGCCACCCGCCGCGCCCTGATTGACTACGCCTGCAAGCTGGCGCCGAAGAAGGTGCTGCTGGTTCACGGCGACCCACCCGCGCTGGATTCCCTGAGCGCAGAGCTGCAGGAGCGCATGCCGGACGCGGAGATTATCGTCCCCGAGCCCGGCAAACCGGTGCACCTGAGCTGAGCAGGGATTACTTCCCATGGTGATCCACTTCCTGCGTAATGGCCAGGAGGCGGAAGTCGTGGTGCCCGCAGTAGCGGATGCACAGGGCTTGCCCCACGGCGGCATCCGGCATCTGAGCCAGGCGCAGCGCACCGGTATAGGGCTTGCTCACTCCAGGATAATATTGGGGCTCCATGCGTTCCCAGTCAGCGTTGGCCGTGCTGCGGAACTCAAAATCCGGGTCGCTGGAGAGAAGGCGCAGTTTGAATCTGCTGAACTGGCGGACAGAGTTGAAACTGTTCGGCCCCTCCAGAGGCATGGTCTGCAGCTGCGCCGTTATCGGAATGCCCACGCGGTAAGTCCGGCCGGCCTTCACCATCGGAAGAGCGCGCAATCCGGCAGCAGTTCCGTAGCAGCGCTCCGTTTCATCCGTTTCCACATCCACGATGCGCAGTTCCGTGCCGGCCAGGTGGAAAGCGCATTTCAACTCCATATCGCGCTCAGCGGTGATTTCCGCCAGGCTGTCCAGGTGGGGAGTATCGGCGCACATACGTTCCAGCACATGCTTACCGCTGCTCAAAACTTTCATGGCAAACCACATTTCATCATCCTGACCGGCAGCACTCTGCAAAGCTGCCATGGAAAGCACCTTGCGCCCCGCAAACTCCACGCGCTGCCAGGCGGTCACCTGCTGCTCCAGGTTGATGGTCAGAACGGCAAGCGAATCATCCTTCATCAAGACCCAGATGTTGAAATTGGCGCCACGCTGCACGCACCAATCCTTGACTCCGGCGGAAAAGAGGTGCTCTGCCAGCATGCTGATATCGGTGGCAGAAAAGCCATCTGACTCCAGGCGGTAGGCAATCTCGCGCATGCGTTGCGCGCCGCGCTGCACAAAGAGCACCGTGTTTTCCACAGCTCGGGCGGGCAGGCCTTCGCTCCCCACGGAAGATTGCCGGCGGATAGCTATGGAAGTGGGAGTAAGCGTGCTCCCAGTGCCGGAAATAACACCCCACTCGCTATCTGAGGTGCCCACCAGCAGCTGGCGCGTAGCGCACAACCAGCAAATGCGGCTCTGGTCGCTACCCATGATGGTGAGATGCAAGGCGTCATCATCGTTTGCCCCCATGCGGAAGTTCTGAAAATCATCTATCACACTGGCCAGCAGTGTGGTCGGCATCCCCGGCATACCCCCCAGCCACAAGCGCCCCTGAAACAGAGCCGAAAAGGCAGGATAACCATTGCGTTTGCCGATGGCTGACAAGCTCCAACTGTGCGTTGAAAAGCTCACAGGATTCCCCAGAAAGGTCTGCAACACGCGTGCACGGGCGTGGGTCTCATCCGTCACAGATGTGATACGCAGCCGATATTCGCGCTTGCCGCCCATAATGCGGAACTGCACCATGGCCCCCAGCACTGCGGCATCCAGACTGCAGCGGCACACCAGCACCATGCGGCAGGGCCGTGGCTCTGACCCGCTGATGGCCCAGTTCTGCCTGGTCTCATAATCGGATTGAGAAAAAGTCTTGATGCACGCCCAGTTCCACAAGTGGAAATCCGGTTCATCATCCGGCGTATCATAGCTGCGCCAGAGTTCCCAGTGGGCATTCCAGGTTCCCCTGGTGGTTAATTCCCAATCGCCTTCCACTTCATAGGGCACCTGGCCGGCATCCAGGCGCATGATACCCGGCTGGAAGTAATGCGGATAGTCGCTGAGATTTCTGCTGCCGTTGAATGCGCCGGGCTCGTACGGGCGGATGCAACGATAGAAGTAATGCAGGTAACTTGTTTCATCCGTCTGGTGCCACACGGTGTCCTTCTCCACTGCTGTTTTACTGATATCCGGAGCCTTTTCCGAGCAGGTATCCATGGCATGGTTTGCGAAAAGTGTCCGCGCCGGAATGGATGCGTCCGCCAGCAGGATATCGGCATTGGCCAGATCACTGCTGAACTTGTATTCACCGCCCTCAATGCTCAGGCCTGCATAGAGTCCGCCCGGTTCGAAGATGACAGAAAGCAGGCCCTCCTGCTGCGCATAGGTCTCGCGTGGGGTAACGTGGAAATTCAGCTCTACACAACGCCATGTTGTATCAGCGTAACGATACAGAACCACCGGCGGATGAGTCGGGCAGCATACATACACCGCATCATTCACCTGGTTGAAATGCAAAGCCGCCAATTCCCGGGCACTATTCCAGGGGGTGAGCAATTCAAAATCATTCCCGTCAGCATCGGACAGCCGCACCCCGTCCTTGTACACATGCATACCGCCCGGGTAGAACTCCAGCATCAGGGCATCATTTTCCGCATAGTGGAAGGGGAACAAGCGCACCGCATCCGATGCCAAAGTGCTCAGATACGCAGTTCCCGGGCGGAACTGAATTCCGCCGTAGGGCTGGATGCGGAAGTTCGTAATCTCAGCCGCACCGCGCTGGTACGCCTGCAAATCAAAACGGCACGCTAACCACGGAGTGAGCTCGCCGGACGTAAAACCTGATACAACTGGTATTTCCTGCATACGCCGCCAGATGTACCACGCCCCGGCCTCGCATGCAACAAAAAACAGGATGTGGTGACTGCGTTCCACATCCTGCTGCTGAATATAACTATCTGCTCCTTACATCCCAAGCTCCACCAGGATGGTTGCGGCGCGGCGCACGCACTCCTGGCAGGGAACACGGTTGCAGCCTTTGATTTCACGGCAGGTGGAGGCCCCGTTTGCGGCCGTGAAAGCGGCCAGGATGGCAGCAGATTTCTCAGGCATGACCTGCATGGCACCGTAGAGCGCACCGCACGTGCCTTCCGGCGCCCGGCCTCCGCCACATGAGGCCATGGACTCCACCAGATCCTCACGCCCGAAAGCGGCACACACCGTCTGGGCGCAGTTATACATACAGGGTTTCTGCCGAAAAGTGGCAAGGGCTTGTTCAACGCGGTTCATGGCACTAAAATAGCACAACTTATGCTGCCTTGTCAAGGTTTCCAGAGCTCACCGCAGGCATCTGTGGGCATGCGCCAATCTCCGCGGGGAGAAAGTGATATGCTGCCCACCTTCGGGCCATCGGGCACGCAGCTGCGTTTGAACTGCTGCTGGAAGAAGCGGCGCAGGAAGGTTTCCAGAGTGCTGCCGATGAGCTTTTCGGAATACTCCCCGGCAAATGCAACCTGGGCCAGCACGCGCAGTTTGGTCGGCTCTGCTCCGTATTTGATAAAATGGTACAGGAAGAAATCATGCAGGTCATACGGCCCGAGGATATCCTCGGTCTTCTGCTCCATGCTGCCGTCATCCGCAGGTGGAAGCAGCTCCGGGCTCACGGGCGTATCAATCACATCCTGAATCGTGGCTGCCAGGTCTGCATTGCCGCAGTGGGCGGCCTCATAGGTGAGCAGGCAGCGGATAAGGCTCTTGGGAATCGAGCAGTTGACGGCATACATACTCATGTGGTCGCCATTGTACGTGGACCAGCCCAGGGCAATTTCAGACAAATCACCCGTGCCGACTACCATGCCGCCGGTCTTATTGGCCAGATTCATGAGAATGGCGGTGCGCTGACGGGCCTGCACATTTTCGTAGGTGCTGGTGCGCAGGGACGGGTCGAAATCCAGGTCCTTGAACTGCAGAAGGCAGGATTCCTTGATATCGACTTCCTTGAACGTGGCGCCCAGCAGATTCATCATGGCCACAGCGTTGTTATACGTGCGGCCGGTGGTACCGAAGCCGGGCATGGTCACGGCCAGGATGGAGCTCAGCGGTGCCCCCAGCAACCTGCAGGCCCGGGCACACACCATGAGCGCCAGCGTGCTGTCCAACCCGCCGGAAATGCCGATAACCAGGGTGCGGGCGTGGGTATGCTCCATGCGCTTGGCCAGGGCCGCGGCCTGAATACTCAGAATCTCCTCACAACGCGCATCGCGCTCTTCCTCTGCCGGAATGAACGGGCGGGACGGCAACCAGGCATATGCCAGGTCGCAACGGGTATCCAGTCGCCCAAGGGAGACACGGCGCACCGGCGGCAACTGCGCCAGGCGGCGGCATTCGTTGTATGAGCTTTCTGAGCTGCGGGCCGCTCCGAGACGCTGCAAATCGATATCTGAGTATATAATGCAGGTTTCACGGGCAAACATCCGATTTTCGGCAGCCACCCGGCCATTGTCTGCTATGAGGGCCTGCCCGCCGTACACGGCATCCTGCGTACTTTCGCCCACGCCGGCAGAGGCATAGACATAGGCCGCCAGGCAGCGCGCACTCTGCTGGGCCACCAGGTTCCGGCAATATTCCGCCCCACCGGCCTCGGCCGCAGAGGCACCGGGATTGAAAATGACCCGGGCCCCCTGCAAGGCAAGCCGGCTGCTGGGCGGTATCACGCTCCACAAATCATCCGCCACCTCTACTCCGAATGTGAAATCAGCACCATCGGAGAACAACAGGTCTGAACCTATCGGCACGATACCGAAACCGGGCAGCGATACCTCGCTCACACGCAAATCTGAAGCCGGGAGGAAGTGGCGGCGTTCATAGGAAGAGCGGCAATTCGGCAGCACGCTCTTTGGCACCAGCCCCAGCACATGTCCCCCCTGCACTACTGCCGCCACGTTGTACAGCCCCTCCTCCACCATCAGCGGCAGGGTCAGAATGGCCACCGCATCCAGTCGTGCCGTCTCGCCGGCAAAATGAGCCAGGGCTCGCAGCGCTGCCTGTTGCAAATGAGGCTGGAAGAATAAATCTCCGCAGCTCGCGCCGGTCAGGCTCAGTTCGGGAAACAACACAGCGTGTGCTCCCGCTTTCGCGGCCTGCCTCATCGCCTTTATCAACTCCTCTGTATTGTGGGCAATATCGGCCACTCTCACCCGCGGGGTCACGGCTGCCAGACGGTAATATCCGTACGTACTCATAGCTTTCTCCGCTTATTTTGCCAGATTGCTTCCGAAAGTCAATCCCGGATTCCTCGCATTTTACACCCATTCTAATAAATGTGGATTTTATTTGAACGTTTTTGCAGCTTGTGCATCTCATATTAAGCTTGACCGAGCTCTAGAAATATGGCAGAATCTCGGGTCGTCTCTCATTATCTCCTGCGCTATGAAATATACTATTTCGGCATTATCTCAAAAGACCGGGCTTTCCATCCACACCCTTCGCTACTATGAGAAGGAAGGGTTGCTTCGCTATGTGGAACGCACAGAATCCGGGAGACGCGTCTATGGTGAAGCCAGCATGGGGTGTCTGCTGGGAGTATTGTGCATGAAGCAGGCCGGCATGACCCTGCCGCAGATAAAGGCTTTCCTGGATGTCACAGTCGAGGGCGTGGCTACCTTGCCCAAACGCCTGGAGATGATGCTGAATGCACGCGAACAACTTGCAAAACTCAAAGAAGCAGTTGACCGCGGCATCCAGCTTGCAGATTTCTTCATCGGGGGGTGCAAGAACGCCCTGGAGGCCCTCAACAACGGAGCCGACCCCGAAGAGGCGTTCCCGTATATCACCCGCGATGGCATCATCGATTTTCCCTTCCTTCAGACAGAAGAAGGCAAACTCGCGCCGGCCTCGCCGCCGGAAGATTTCGAACTCAGACAGTCCGGAAAAAAAGTCTGCAAAACCAGAACCACACCAAAAAAGAAAATATGAAGGAACTCGCAAAATGGGCACCTGTAGGCGGTGCGCTCTGCCTCATCGTTGCCGCATTCATCATCGGCCGCAACTCCCGGCGTGACGTCAAGGAAATCTATTCCATGATTGATCACTACGATAAGATGGGCAATTAATTATCACCCCTTTCCCCATAATATCAGCGCGTTGCAACCGCCACCGGATGCAACGCGCTTTTTTAGTACAGATGAAATCCTGACTTCGGCGAATAGGGGATAATATCAGCCTCTCTGGCCATACGGACCTTCACAGCCCACTCTGCATCCGCCAGCAGCGCACGCCCCACTGCAACCATATCAAATTCACGGGCACGCAACCGCCGCAGCAGAGAATCAAGCCCCATTCCGGGCAGGCCTATCCCCCCGTTTGCAATGACGGGTCGCCGGGTCAGCAACCGAATCCACCCCGGCAGATTGAGAGGACTACCCGCGAAAGCCGCATGGCTCACACCATCGCAGGAGAAAATATCCACCCCCGCAGAGCACAGAAGCTGCAGGAGGGAATCCAGTTCCTGCGGGGTACTTACCAGGGGCTTGCCCCATATGCCCGCCCCGGATTGGGAAAGGCGGAAAACCACCGGGTAACTCCGCCCGGTCACCTTGCGCACAGCGCTGACAATCTGACAAGCAAAGCGTGCGCGACCGACAATATCACCGCCATACTCATCAGTTCGCTGATTCGTTTCAGGACGCAGGAACTGCTCCACAAGGCCTGCTCGTGCACCATTGATTTCTACGCCATCAAACCCGAGCAGCCGTGAGAGTCTCGCCGCATCCGCAAAAGCTGATACCACGGCCTGGATACGGCTGCGGCTCATCGTCTCCCCGCGTGTGTCCGGCTCAAGGGGATTGATTCCGCTCGGCCCTATGGGCGGTGCATCAGGATTCGGCATATCCCCGGAAAAAGGTCTCAGCATGCCGACGTGATCCAGCTGGGGAATGATGCGACACGGTGTAGCATGCACTGCCCGGCAGATACCTTTCCAGGCGCGCAGGGCCGCACCACCATAAAAATGAGCCATCCCGGCATCACCGGCAGCAGCCGGGTCATCCACCGCTACGGGCTCCGTGATAATCAAGCCAAGCAGATGCTCTGCCCGCCGACGATAATACAGCAGCATTTCAGGAGTCGGCACCCCATCCCGCGCCAGGAAACGTGGCATGGGGGCCATCACCAGGCGCGTGGCCAACCGCAATTTCCGCCCATGGTACGGGCGAAACAAGGAATCTGCTTCTCTCAAGCTGAGTGCTGTCGTTCTCATAGCATCGACTTTATTCCCTTTTTCTCCCATCCACAAGGAGTTAGAATAACAAATTAAAACAGATACACAAAAAAACCTGACTTATGCCAAAGAGTGACGCAAGGATTTCTTGACTTAATTTGAACACCGTATAGAATTAGAGCATCCAAAACCTCACATATTATGAAGTTCCCCATCATCTCTACCGCCCTCGTGACGCTGTGCGCTCTTGCAGCCACCGCTCAGGCCGAAATCAAGATTGCTTCCGTCAATGTTCAGGAGCTCTACACCAAGTTCTACAAGCGCTTCGATACGGAAACAACCCTTCAGAAGCAGCTGGCTGAGATTAAGGCCGACATCAAGACCCGTGAGGACAAGCTGCGCGCACTGCAGGAAGACCTCAAGAAGATTCTGGCCAAGAATGACCCCAGCCTCTCCGAGTCTGCGGTGGCAGCCCTCCGCTCTCAGTACCAGGTGAAGGCCAATGAGCTTAAGGCTGCTGAGCAGGAGATGAAGGACTTTGTGCAGCGCCGTGAAGTTGCCTTCCGCGAGCTTCGCAACAGCGAGATGCGTCTCCTGGTGGAGGAAGTTCAGGCTGCCATCAACACCGTGGCTGACCAGAGCGGCGCAGACCTGGTGCTGGACTCCGGTGCCATTTCTCCCCAGCCGCAGATTGGTATCGGCACCCGTGTGTTCCCGTACATGAAGAAGGACATCGACCTTACCCCGGAAGTACTCAAGCAGCTCAACTCCGGTGCTCCCCAGGGCTTCGACCCCGATGCTGAGCTCCAGCGCCTCTACGGCACCCCCGCCCCGGCTGCCAAGTAAATTTTAACCTTTTTAACCCCGCGAGCTTTAACCATGGACCTCACTCTCTCCGAAGTTCTCGAGCTCACCGGAGGAAAACTTATCAACGAACCGGCTCCGGAGATAATCATCTCCGGAGTCGCTACGTTGGATAGCGCAACCCCCGGTGAAATTGCCTTCCTTGGCAACGAAAAGTATTTCAACGATTTCCTGGCTACAAAAGCCGGTGTGGTGCTGGTTCCGCCGGCACTGCCGCAGTATCCGGAAGGAGTTGCTTTCATTGAAGTGGAAAACCCTTCGCTGGCATTTAACGCCCTGGTAGCGCACTTCATGAAGGCCAGTACGGACTTTACCCCTGGTATTCATCCGACTGCCTATGTCGACCCCGCTGCCAGGCTCGACCCCACCAAGGTACGCGTAGGTCCTTGCGCCGTGATTGAGGCTGATGCCGAGATTGGCGACGGTTCCGACATCGGCCCCGGCTGCGTCATCTGCAAGGCCGTAAAGATGGGCGAAAACTGCAAACTCTATCCCAAGGTCGTCATCCGCGAACGTTGCATTCTGGGCAAGCATGTCGTCATCCAGCCGGGGGCCGTCATCGGCGGAGACGGCTTCGGCTTCCTGCTCAACAAGGAGACAGGCCGCTACGACACCATTGACCAGGTGGGTATCGTGGAAATCGGGGATTACGTGGACATCGGCGCCAATACAACGATTGACCGCGCACGCTTCGGGCGCACGGTCATCGGCGAAGGCACCAAGCTGGATAACCAGATTCAGATCGGCCACAATGTAACTATGGGCAAACACTGCGTCATGTGCGCCCAGAGCGGCATTGCCGGCAGCACGCATGTCGGCAATTACGTGACCATCGCAGCCCAGTGCGGCATCACCGGTCACATCAAGATTGCGGACAAGGTGGTAGTGGCAGCCCGCTCCGGCGTCATGAACTCGCTGGATGAAGGAAAAACCTACTGGGGAGCCCCGGCCGTGCCTTATGGCGAAGCCGCCCGCCAGTTTGCCGCCATGCGCAAGCTGCCCGAGGCATTCAAGGAACTCAAAGCCCTCAAAGCCAAAGCTGAGGAAATTCAGGAGCTTATCAACCAGGCTGTCGCCGAGCAGGCTTAACAGCCCACCTCCCCTCTATCATCTCCTCCCCCGGCGACTTGTTCGCCGGGGGAGTTTCACTTTTCACACTTGTCCCAAAATTTGAGCGCAAAGCTCGATAAATGGGAATTTGTGGGGGAACTCTGTCGGAGCACGGGACTTCAGTCCCGATTGGAAGCACCGTTATTTCGGGACTGAAGTCCCGTGCCCCGACAACGACAAATTCCAATTTATCGAGCAGAGGGGTGCTTCTTCCAAAATGTTGGAGATATTTCTATTGCCTAAACAATCTTTGGGGTCTCATGTTGTATTTTTCCTTAACATGTTATATATTTCTTGTCCGGACAATAAGGTAATGTTATACTCTCGACATGACAGAAACACTGCGCTATTACTGGCAACGTCTTGCACCCTTCATCGGGGTATATGTGCTCTTTGAATTGATTGAGCTGGTTATTCTGTTGTTTCTCGGTGTAAATCAGCCGGCAGACGGTGACATTCAGGAAGCCATCCTGTCATTCATCGATGAGAATACAGCCTGTCTGCTATTCACCTTGCTGCCATATCTCCTGTACCTGGCAGTATTGCCCAGCGATTTTCATGGCGGGCGCTGGGATAAGCGTGTTACGGTGGTTCTCTTTTCCCTGTTCTGTCTCATCAACTGGCTGGAAGAGCTTGTGGAAATCGTCTCCGGAGATTCATTCCACCTGTTGACCAGAGACTTCATCATGGCACCGACCGCAGCGTGGCAGGAGATGCTGGACTTGCCCTATTGTGAGTGCTGGGCGGGCATCCTGCTCGTGGAATTGATTGTGACAATCTATTTCCTCGGAAAACGGCTGATGCCGCAAACCCGGGTTCCGCACTACATCCTCCGCCTTGCAGCGCCTGCGATAGCAGCAGGCGCTGCATTCCTGATGGTATACCAGGCAAAAGCGGTGGATGAGATTGCCGATGCCCCGGCTTTGTATGATGACGGTCTCTTCCACATCTTCAAATGGATATACGACCTGACCGCCGTGCCCGACATTGTGCAGATATACGCGCTTCCCTGCATCTGTCTGGGTGCGCTGTTTGTCATCGTCATTTCCGTCTGCATGCTGTTGCGCCAGAATTTTCCCATTCTCAGTCGTTATCTGACACTTCCCCGCACCCCATCCGGAAACCTGCTGCCCATGCTGCTGGCACTGCTCGCATGCGTGCTGATCATCCGCCTGTTCAGCCTGGGTATTTACCCGCTCATGGACACCACAGAGGCCCGTTACGGTGAAATGGCCCGCAAAATGGTAGAAACCGGCAACTGGCTGCAACCACAATTTGAATATGGCGTACCGTTCTGGGGCAAACCACCGCTGTCTTTCTGGGGAAGCGCCGGCACCATGGTGCTCTGCGGCATCAATGAATTCGGGGCACGTCTCGCCCCCTACCTGGCCACACTGGGTATCGGCCTCTGCTTCCTGCTCTGGCCGTTCCAAGGCCGGAAGGCAGAAAAAGCAGTAGCGGCCATCATCGTGCTTTTCACCTCGGCCATGGGTTTTGTATCGGCAGGTGCCGTCATGACAGATGCCTTCCTCGCTGTCGGCACCACCTTGTCCATGATTAGCTTCTACCGGGCCATGACTGCTGAAGCCCCCGGCCGCCTGTGGGGCTATCTTTTCTTCCTCGGGCTGGTCATCGGTCTGCTCAGCAAGGGGCCTCTGGCCCTGGTGGTGTGCGGGCTGCCGGTTTTCATCTGGGTACTCTGGCAGAAGCAGTGGCTGAATCTCTGGAAGCGCATCCCGTGGATAAGCGGCACGCTCCTCATGCTGCTGCTCACCGTGCCGTGGTACATCGCCGCAGAACAAGCCACCCCCGGTTTCCTGCGCTATTTCATCATCGGCGAACATATAGAGCGATTCCTTGTCAAAGGCTGGGAGGGCGATTTATACGGCAAGGGGCATTCCCGAGCCATCGGCACCATCTGGCTGTATGCAGTTGAAATGTTCCTGCCCTGGGTGCTGCTCGTTCCTTTCCTTATCCGTCGGAACTGCGTCAGCGCCATCCGCACCCCGGAAAACTCCTTCCTGTGGTGCTGGGCACTCAGCACGCCGCTCTTCTTCACCATGGCGCGCAACATCCTGCCGGCCTACATTCTCCCTGCAGTGCCGGCCTTCTGCATTCTGCTGATTCGCCAGCTCTGGCACCTTTATGAGCAGGAGCGGCGGGATTACCGCCAGTTCCTCTTTGCTGCTGTTCCGGTGCTCATCATTCTCGCGCTCTTCGGCATAGGCAAAGGATTCAACCATATTCAGTACCGTTGCCAGAAAGAGCTCCTGAGCCACTGGGATGAGCATGCACCGCTCTATTATGTGGACGACAAAGTCCCATACTCTGCACAGTTCTACTCCGCCGGGCGGGCCGAAATCCTGACCAGGGACATAGAGCATGTACGTCACGGCGAATACCTGGCGGTGCACCGCTCGAAGTATTACATCATCACCCGGCCGGACGCCTGGGAACTTATTGCGCAGGACGGTTCCTGGCGGCTCTACCGGAAACGCTGATAAGAAACAGCCCCCCGGACAACTATTGCAGTGTGACATCTGCCCTGATTTCGTATAAATTGGGGCTGATGAACACCACAATCTCTCAATTAACAGATGGAGCACCGGTTCTTGCCAAGGAAGATTCGGTGATTTTCCGAATTTCCGTTAATCCGGACTTTGCTGATCCCCTGCAAAATCAGGTGTACGAGAGTTTTTCTCATCGTCTGCGCCTACTACTCAGAGTCTTCGACAAAGCCTTGCAGGAAACGGAACACAGCGTCACCTTCCGGGAAGCAGCGGAGTTCAGTCTCCAGGCCAGAGCACACAGGCGTCCCAGCACCATTGCCGACCTGCGTTCGTACATCAGGCGGATGAATATGACTCCGGGATTTGCCGATTTACCCCTCCGCAACATCAGCATAGAGGCATGCCGCCTCATGCTCTTTAGTCAGTTCGGTCATAGTGCGCATAGTTACAGAAAGGCCCAATCCATCCTGCACGGCATATTCAGCTACGCGTGCCGGCAGCAATGGTGTGAGCACAACCCAGCCAAAGCCATCCTGCGCCCGCCCGTCATTGAGCAACGCATTGAAATCCTGTCTCTCGAAGCCATTCGCAACCTCATCAGCATAACGGGGCGGAATCACCGCCTGCACTCAATGGATGCGCCGCTGAGGCTGATGCTCTGGTGCGGTATCCGACCGGCTGAAGTACGCCGCCTGAGCTGGGATGATATTGACAAATCCGAAAAAGTGGTCTACATAGAAGCAGCCAGCAGCAAGACAGGGGGCGCTCGTGCAGTCCCCCTCAGGGGCGGAGCCCTCGCACTGCTGAAGAAAAACCATGCCCACTCTCACCTGATAGCGCCGGCAAACTGGAACAGGTTATGGAAACAGTTACGTTGCGAAGCCGGATTCAGCACCTGGCAGAATGATGTTCTGAGACACACCTTTGCCAGCATGCACCTCAAACGCTTCCACAACCTGCCCCTCCTCCAGGAAGAAATGGGGCACCGCAATGCCGCTCTGCTTCAGACCCGTTATTTAAATCTCAGGCGTCTCAGCAAATCGGCCGCCCAATGCTTCTTTTCCCCGGAACACTGGGCGTGAAGTAGAGCTAACTCTAAATTTGTGCCAGTGGAACAAAAAAAACTAGCCATCATAGAAATATCATGCTAATATGAAGCAGCTAAACACGAATTCAGTGTTGTTATGAACGACCTTACAAAACCTTTTAAGCGTTTGCCCGTGGCCCTGGTTGGCACGGGGTCGTATGTTCCGGAGCGCCGCCTGACCAACGAAGACCTGGAAAAAATGGTAGATACCTCTAACGAGTGGATTGTAACCCGCACAGGTATTGAAGAGCGCCGCATTGCCGCCCCCGGAGAGAAGACGAGTGACATGGCCACACAGGCTGCCCGAAACGCCATGGAAGCAGCCGGGGTCACCCCGGAAGAGATTGACCTCATCATTGTGGCAACCGTCACACCGGATACCTTTACCCCCTCCACTGCGTGTTATGTGCAGGCCAATATCGGCGCCGTGAACGCCGCCGCATTCGATATTTCAGCCGCCTGCTCCGGCTTCCTCTTTGCGCTTAAGACCGCCGTGCAGTACATCGGCTGCGGCCAGGCAAAAACAGCCCTCATCATCGCCTCTGAAAAGCTCAGCCACATCGTGAACTGGGAAGACCGCTCCACCTGCGTCCTCTTCGGCGATGGTGCCGGTGCCGCCATCCTCCGCACCGGCTCGGGCGTGGAGGGAGACAGCGCCGTTCTTGCCTCGGATATAGGCTCCGATGGCACGCTCACCGACCTGCTCATGGTGCCCGGCGGTGGCTCCGCCATCCCCACCACTGAGGAAAACATCCAGGAGAAGCTCTACACCCTCGCCATGCGCGGCAACGAGGTATTCCGCTACGCCGTGGCTCACATGAAGGATAGCGCCCTCTCCCTCATCAACCGCACCGGCATCAAGCCTGAGGACGTGGGCCTCGTGATTCCGCACCAGGCCAACCTGCGCATCATCAACGCCGTGGCTCAGCGACTCGGCATTCCCACCGAGCGCGTTTTCGTCAATGTGCACAAATACGGCAACACTTCCGGTGCAGCCGTTGCCATCGCGCTTGATGAAGCCGTGAAAACAGGCCGGGCCAAGAAGGGCGACATTGTGCTTCTGGTCACCTTCGGCGCCGGTCTCACCTGGAGCTCCGCTGCCATCCGCCTCTGATATTCCGGCACCATTTCACCATCCCTGTCCGGGCCTCCGGACAGGGCTTTTTTTTGGCACTTCCGAGTGTTTTATTTTGCCATTTATTTTGCCGTTTATTTTGCCACGTATACGCATTTATCTATTGACAAATGAGCAATTAGAATTATATTGCCATTATGTATACACCGCCATTCACCGTCACAGAGGAAGCCCTGGGACTGCTTGTCGAAATAGGCACCCGGCTCCCCGGGGCAAACAACGCACCGGAAACGCGGCATTTTTCAACAGACAAGCTCTGCGCCGAGCACGCCGTTCTGGGCGGCAGCGGGTGCTTGCGCACGACCGGAGCGCGGCCGCACTGGGTTTCGGTGCTGCTGCAAGCCCTGCTCGACTGGGTGCAGCACACCCGGAGCCACCCGCTGATTCGCAGCGCAGTGCTGCATTATGAATTGCTGGGAATCCGTCCCTTCAGCTCCGGCAACGAGCAGCTGGCCGAGCGGCTGCAGCGCCGCATGCTGGCAGACTTCCACCCCTGCTTTTCGAAGCTGGAAATCCATATTCCCCCGCAGGAATACAGCCTCGCTCTGGCAGCGCCGGACGCAACCGAATTCATCACCCTATCGCTCCGTGCTATTCTCGCAGCATTGAAAACACAGCCCGCCGAGCGCCCCCGTGCCACGCGCCGCACCAGCCCCGCAGAGCAGCTCCTGGCCTACCTGCGCCGCCACCCCGGCAGCAAGCGGCAGGACATCATGACCGCCCTGCCCGAACTCTCCCCCCGCATGCTCGACCGCCACTTACAGAATTTAAAGGATAGCGGACAGATAGAATACCGGGGATCACGCAAGACCGGCGCATACTATCCGGCATCGACAACGCGATAGAAACTTGACACCTCGAAACACATTCTGTAAATTAGCATGCGTATGCACCAGCTCACCGAATCAGTAGGCAAGTATCTGCTTGCAGCAGTTTCACCCCTCATCCGCCACCCGGAGAATGCGGAGTTGCGCGTGGCCGCCACTCCTGCAGGAGACATGGTGCGTTTCCGCCTGGTGCTGGAGCAGGAAGACGTGGCCCGGGTCATCGGCCGCAACGGCATGACCGCCTCCGCCATCCGCTCCCTGGCCAAGGCTGCCGGTGAAAAAGCCGGCACCAAGGTAGTCGTACACATCCTTTCCAAGGAAGAAGCTGCCGCAGCCTGTTAATTCCGCTCCCGCCATGCAGGAGTTATTTGCCGAACTTTCTGCTCCATCCCGGGCAGCGCGTGTGCTGGTCGACGGGCTCAACGACATGGTGTTCGATTACGCCATCCCGGCAGATATGCGTGGCGTAACCCGCGGAAGCCGGGTGGAAGTGCCGCTGCGCGCCCGCAGCACCACCGGCACGGTGCTTGCGCTGGTGGAACCGAAATCCGAATGGGCCGAGCGGCTGCGCCCGCTGCGCCGTCTGGTGAGCGAGGAACCGGTCGTTTCCCCTGCCCTCATGGATCTGGCAGAATGGGCCGCCCGGTACTATGCTGTACCGGTGGAGCAGATGATTCGCTGCATTGTTCCCGAACCGGTGCGTCAGGAGCGCCACGAGGAAAAGACGCGCAAGGTCATCGTGCTCCAGGATTGGCCGGACGACGAAACACTCAATAAAATCAACCGCCGGGCTCCGCGGCAGGCCGCCATTCTGCGCTACCTGCACGCCGGGGCCGACAAACGGGAAACACTGGCCGACCTGGGCGGCTCGCCGGCACTTGCCCCGTGCCGCGCACTGGAGAAAGCCGGCTACGTGCGCATCGAGGAAGAACAAGTGCACCGCGACCCCGCCGGCGCAGAGCAATTTGCCCCCACCGCCCCGCTGAAACTGAATGAGGAGCAGGCCGCTGCCCTGGAAAAGATTATCGCTGCATTTGATGCCGGCGGCACAAAACCCCTGCTGCTGCAAGGGGTGACCGGCTCCGGCAAGACGGAGGTCTACCTGCAAGCCGCCCAGCATGCGCTGAACCAGGGAAAAGGCGTGCTCATCCTCGTGCCGGAAATCTCCCTCACCCCGCAGACCATGGCCCGCTTCAAAGGGCGCTTTGCCGAGGTAGACACGCACGTGGCCATTCTGCACAGCGCCATGAGCGATGGAGAGCGCTTCGACGAGTGGCATGCCATTCACCGGGGGAAGGCTCGCATCGCCATCGGCCCGCGCTCTGCGGTGTTTGCCCCGGTGCAGAATCTCGGCCTCATCATCGTGGACGAAGAGCACGATTCCTCCTACAAGCAGGAGAACAGCCCCCGCTACCACGGGCGCGACCTGGCCGTGCTGCGGGCGCATCTGGAGCATGCCACCATCGTGCTGGGCTCCGCCACTCCCTCTCTGGAATCCCTGCACAATGTGCAGCAGGGAAAATACAGCATGCTCCGCATGGATAAGCGGGCGGATGGCCAGCGCCTGCCCCTCACCCGCGTGCTGGATATGCGCAGCGAACCCAAAGATAAGCGGAACCTCGGCATCCTGTCCGAGCGCCTGCGCATGGCCATCGATGAGCGCCTCAACAAGGGTGAGCAGGTCATCCTGCTGCTCAACCGCCGCGGCTTTGCCCGTGCGCTCCAGTGTCCGGAGTGCGGCTACACCGCCAACTGCGAGCACTGCGCCCTGCCCATGACCTTCCACGCCACGGAGAACCGCCTCGTGTGCCACATCTGCGGCTACCGGCAGATGGTGCCACCCCGCTGCCCGGAGTGCCACACGGCCAATATCACCCTGGAAGGCTACGGCACACAGAAGGTGGAGGCTGTGCTGCGCCGCTGCTTCCCGGAGGCCCGGCTCCAACGCGTGGATGCCGATGTCACCACCCGCAAGAATGCACTGCGTGACATACTGGCCGATTTCCGCGCCCACCGCACCGATATCCTGCTCGGCACGCAAATGATTTCCAAGGGGCTCGATTTCCCGGGCGTCACCCTCGTGGGCGTACTGAATGCAGACCTGGGGCTGAACATCCCCGACCCCCGCGCGGCTGAGCGCACATTCCAGCTGCTCACCCAGGTGGCGGGCCGCGCCGGCCGCGGTGATCTGGATGGCGAGGTCATCATCCAGACCTATAACCCGCAGGCAGGCGCCATCCAGTTTGCCCGCAGGCATGATACGGATGGCTTTGCCGAGACCGAACTCGAGCTGCGGCAGCAGATGAATTTCCCACCATTCTGTCACATGTCCGTCATCACCGCCCGCAGCGAACAGGAAGCGGTGGCCGCGCTGGCCATGGACACCCTGCACAAGCGCCTGCTGGGCGTGCTGCCGCCCCAGGTTCAGATAAGCGACCCGCTCCCCGCCCCGCTGGCCAAAGCCTACGGTCAGTTCCGCTACCAGTGCACGCTGAAAGCCCCGGGTGCCCGCATCCTGGCCGATACCTGCAGCCGGGAAATCGCTGCCATGAACTGCGGCGAAGGCGTCACCCTCACGCTCGACATCGACGCCTACTCCTTCATGTAATGATTTCCATCTGCGCGTTGGAATAATCGACTCCCGAGCCGAGTTTATTGCTCCGGCAATTAAAGAATATTGCTTGGACTCAACGACAAATTGGAATTTGGCGAGCCGCAGGCGAGCGGAAAATCAGCCCCGCAGGGGCGTAAGAACACTAGCCGGGGGTAAGCCCGCAAAGCGGGCGCAGCCCCCGGAATGCGACAAAATAAAATGGAGCCCCGGAGGGGTGACAGAAAGCGATGCAATACACTGATGCTGTGCTTTCTGTCACCCCTCCGGGGCTCCGATAATTTTTTTCAATATACCGGGGGCTGCGAGCGCTGACGCGCTCTTACCCCCGGCTAGTGTTCTTTCACCCACTTCGTGGGCTCAAAATTCCTCGGGCTTTCAGCCCGACAAATTCCAATTTGTCCGTCACCACCAATACGGATAACACATCAATCTATAATTGCCTCATCAATGACCGAATTCGCCGGGATGCACGCCGCATACTCATGCATCCACCGCGTTTCAACCTGTCAACTCCATGTCAGCGTTGCGTTCACTCCCCATACAGCAACGCCTCAAGCCGCGGACATAAGCCACTTCGCGAACGCGGTTGGCGCCACTGTTTAATATAGCGTTTCCGCATCAGCCCGTTTAACACCTTGTTTTCCAGTGCTGTGAGCCGCCGACCTTGCACATCTGCCGCTATGTGGCCGATGTGGTGCGCTTCGAATGGCAGACACTCCCGATCCGGATTCAGCCACATCTCCGGACACATCAGATGCAAATGCATGGCATCCACACTTTCTCTGATGAAATCCGGGCCGAACATCCCCAGCATTATCGCTCCATTCTCTGGCAGCGTTGCCACGCTGCATGTGTGGTGAACCTCCTCCGGCAGATTGATGATTACGTGAAGCGTATCCCCACAAAACGTCATCTCGTACATCGCCTTCTTCAATGATTTCGGAATGTACGCCTCATCCTCCGCAATGCCGATGTAAAGCCACGGGTTTGCCTGATAAAACACCCCATTGCTCCTCCTTTTGTCTCGCATCTCCTCCAATTCCTCCGGATATATGTACCGATAGGAATTTGCCAGTGATATCAGCTGCTTCACAAATCGCTCCGGATCCAGATGATCCATCATTATCAGATGAAAAATCAGATTAAAACACTGGGCCTGAACCACAAATCGGTATAATTCCTTTTCTACCATTGCTAAATATCCTTGTTCACCCCCATTCTAGTCCCCATTGCCAATGGGTAGCAAGGAAAAATTGATATGCGTGTTTCTTTTTAGTTGTTTTGCGGTAATTTTAAACAAAATTCGAATGGTGGGATCATGTTTTCACGCGGAAAGCATCGTACTTTAACCCAAAAGGGCTTAATTCCGCGCGTGATGTTGTGTAGGAAATCAACAAAATCAATTTTTGGGGATTCGCAGGTACGCAATTATCAATTATTCTACCACCCCATTGGCAATGCGTATGAAGAAAAAAGAAACAGAAACAGCAGTTTATCTTTTGAGTAAGAGCGGATTAGAATTATGTGACGCTGCGCGACTGGCTCTTGAACTGGCTGAGAGCTGCCGGACTTCAGGGCTTGGAAGAGACTTGTTTGACAGGTGCCGCAGAGCGATAGGACTGGGAGCAAGAGCCCTGAGAGAGGAAGAAAGCAGCGTATCGTTTACGAAGGCTGTGGAGCAGACCCTGAAAGTGAAGCAGCACCGCGCTGAGCGCACGCAGAAGGATATAGCCTATTACATGCGGCGGCTGATGCGTAAAGTCCCGTGGCTGGCCGGGCGGGCGCTGCGCTCGCTGAGCCCCGGGGAGTGCTTGCAAGCCTTGGAAACGGCGTTCCCGACACCGAGTCAGCAGCGCAAAGCCCGCGCTATCATGTCCGGCGTGTTCAGCGTGGGGCGGCGGCAAGGCTGGTGTGGAGAGAATCCGGTGCAGTTGGTAACCGTGCCGGAAGTGAAAGAAAAGGAAATTCAACCCTTGAGCCTTCATGAAGTAAAGCGCTTGATTCACACAGCTCAGGGGGTAGCATATCGTGCTGCCCTGCCCGCACTGGGGCTCATGCTGCATGCCGGGGTGCGACCGCAGGAGGTAGCGCGGCTGAGCTGGCAGGACGTGGATCTCGAAGAACGCGAAATCTGCATTTCAGCGAGACACAGCAAGACCGGCGGCGCCCGGCGAGTCCCACTTTCGCCCCCGCTGCTGCAATTGCTGATAAAGCATGCCGGGAAAGGACGGATCTGCCCGCCGAATTGGCAGCAGCGCTGGCAGATGCTGCGGCGTTCGGCAGGGTTCACTACCTGGGTACCGGACGTGCTGAGACACACCTTCGCCAGTTATCACATCAAACAGCACCGGGACATGGCAGCTCTGCAGCTGAGCATGGGGCACCGCGACCAGCGCCTGTTGATGAGCCGCTACATTAATCTGCGCGGCATTTCCCGCAGGGATGCCGCTGATTTCTGGCGCCTCCAACTGTGTTGAGCCACACTCAGGTACATGTATCCCAACGTTGGAGTAAAAAGAGAATTAGATTGATGTTTGTCGTTGTCGGGGCACGGGACTTCAGTCCCGAAATAACGGTGCTTCCAATCGGGACTGAAGTCCCGTGCTCCGACAGAGTTCCCCCACAAATTCCAATTTATCAAGCTCCGCACCCAAATCTTTGGAACACGCGTAGTGTGCCGGTGGGCTGGGTAAGATTCGCGTTGACTTTTCACAGTCTGGATGCTAGCATGCATTTCAGAAATTATGAAACCGCATCTTCACCTCATCACCCTGCTGGCGGCTCTTCTTGTCTGGGCTCTCCCCGTCTCCACGGCCTACGCAGATGACTCCGACACCACTGAACAGGTCAGCAAAAAGAAAAAGAAGACCAGGAAATCCAAAAAGAACGAAGCAGAGGCTGAGGAAGCCCCTGCGGCAGAGAGCGTGGTAGGAGCCAGACTGAAAGGCAACACCTTCTTTAACAACTCCACTCCCAATCTGAATGCGGAGTACTTCATCTTCCTCAGATCCGCCTCCTGGTGCGGCCCGTGCAATATGGAAATGCCCTCTGTTGCCATGGCCTACGATGAGATGAAGATGAGCGGAAAGGTCGAACTCATCCTGCTGAGCCATGACCAGACAGTGGACAAAGCCAAAGCCTTTCTTGAAAAATACGGTGCCGGGTTCCCCGGCCTCATGAAAGGAGCCACCCTTCCCGAGCTTCCCCCGGCCAACGGCATCCCCAATGCCACCATCATGAAGGCAGATGGCACCGTCATCCAGAGCGGCCACGGCTCCATCATCCGCGGCTGGAAGGAGAAAACCATCGGCAAATACGCCATCCTGGGGGATGACAGCGAACCGCGTGTCGGCAAGGCGCTCAAAAAAATGAAATTCACCAATAGCAAACCCAGCGCCAAGGCAGACTATTACATCTACCTGTATGCCCCGATGCTCCATTCCGCACCAGATGACGTGGTGGCCAGTCTGGCAAAGGAGCAGAAGGAGATGAAGAAAGACAAGGTTGAGCTCATCTTCATCAGCAACGCCAAGACCCCGGCTCTCATTGCCAGATACCTCAAGGAACAGAAAGCCAGGTTCCCGGGTATCCAGAATGGTAAGGATGCAGCAGAGCTGCCCGGCATCGGTGAGCTGGGTGATACCCCACATGCCTGGATTGTGACCCGGAGCGGCGCCCTTGTGACCAGCGGCAGCCCCGAGGTCGCCACCGAATGGCAGAAGGTCGTGGAGGCCAATAAGTAAGCCTTTTTTCCCATCCGAGGGAGGGAGGCCGCAAGCGCGGTCTCCCTCCTTAGTTTTCGCTGCTGTGACGCGGATTTAGCTTGACAAAAGCCCCATTTCTCTGCCACTAATAGAAACAGCGAAGCGCCACGGGCGCCAAAGATTTTCCTGCCATGTCCAAGACTCTTATCATAGCCGAGAAACCCAGTGTGGCCGCCGATCTGGCCCGAGTGCTGGGCAAACAACTGGGTAAATTCAAGAAAGAAGACGCTACCCAGAGTTATTCGAATGACACGCTCATCATCACCTCGGCAGTGGGTCACCTCGTGGAGCAGAAGAAGCCGCAGACAGAAGATGGCAAGAGCCTGCCGTGGAAAATGGAGTACCTGCCGGTGATGCCCCGCAACATGGAGCTGGAACCCATCGATAAATCGGCAGACCGCCTGCGCAAGGTGCTGAAGCTGGCCCGCAGCAAGGAAGTGACCGCCATTGTGAATGCATGCGATGCCGGGCGTGAAGGTGAGCTCATTTTCCGCAATATCATCCGCTACGGCAAGATTAAGAAACCCATCCGCCGCCTGTGGATGCAGAGCATGACCGATGATTCCATTCTGGAAGCCTGGGATGCGCTCAAGACAGATGAAGAAATGCTGAATCTGGCGGATGCCGCCGTGTGCCGCAGTGAGTCCGACTGGCTGGTGGGGCTGAACAGCACCCGCGCCCTCACGGCACTGCAGAGCGGCGTGGGCGGATTCAACGTGACCCCCACCGGCCGCGTGCAGACGCCCACCCTGGCCCTGCTGGCAGCCCGGCAGAAAGACATTCTGGCCTTCACCCCCGAGACCTACCACGAGGTACACGCCACCTTCACCGCCAAGGGTGGCAGCTACGAAGGCCGCTGGTATGACACCGCGTGGAAAAAGAACGAGAAAGCCCCCCAGCGCACCAAGGAGCGCCTGTGGGATGCCGACACGGCCGCGGCCATTGCCGCCCGCTGCCAGGGGCGCCCCGGCACGGTTAAGGAGACGCGCAAGCCTGTTTCCATGCCCGCGCCGCTGCTGTTCGACCTGACCTCGCTGCAGAAGGAAGCGAGCAACCGCTTCGGTTTTTCCGCCCGCCGCACCCTGCAGATTGCGCAGGAGTGCTATGAGAAGCATAAAGTGCTGACCTACCCGCGCACGGACTCCAAGTTCCTGCCGAATGACTACCTGAAAGTAGCCACCCGCACGGTGGGCGCCATCGCGGAGAACATGCCGGAGTTTGCCGCCTTTGCCGGCAGCATTCTGGAAAACCGCAGCGTGCGCCCCAATAAGCGCGTATTCGACAGCTCCAAGGTGAGCGACCACTTCGCCATCATCCCCACGGGTAAGTTCGTGAACCTCACCGGAGATGCCGCCCGCATCTTCACCCTGGTGGTGCAGCGTTTCCTGGGCGTATTCATGCCCAATGCCGAATACGAGGACACCGAGCGCACCACCGTGGTGAGCAGCCCCGGCGCTGAGGACCATTTCTACACCCACGGCCGCGTAATGCTCAATCCCGGCTGGCGCGCGCTCTATGGCCCGGACAAGCGCAAAAAGGACGAGCTGTGCCCGGTGGCCGCCGGGGAGTCAGTCACCGCCACCAGGGTGGAAGCCACGTCCGACCAGACCAAGGCACCCGCCGCCTACACGGAAGCCACCCTGCTTACCGCCATGGAAACCGCCGGCAAGCTGGTGGAGGATGAAGACCTGGCCGATGCCATGAAGGAACGCGGGCTCGGCACCCCCGCCACCCGCGCCGCCATCATCGAAGGCCTTATCACGCAGGAATACATCGCCCGCGAGGGTAAGGAACTCATGGCCACCCGCCGCGGCATGGACCTCATCGACCTGCTGGGCAAAATCGGCCTGAGCACACTTTCCAGCCCGGAGCTCACCGGCGAATGGGAATACCGGCTCAAGCAGATGGAAGGCGGGCGACTGAACCGCGACACCTTCATGAAGGACATCCGCACCTATACCACAGAGATTGTGGAGGCGGTGCGCGATTACATGCAGAACGGCAAGAACCCCGACCTGGAGCTCACCTGCCCCGCATGCGGAGCCAAGGGCCTCAGCAGCCGCGTGGATGCCATCTCCTGCAACAGCTGCAAATTCCGCATCCGCCGCGTGCATGCAGGCCTTTCCCTCACGGATGAGCAGCTCTGCGAGCTCATCGGCAATGGTTCCCTGCCCGTCATGGAAGGCTTCCGCTCCAAGTTCGGCAAGCCCTTCAAGGCAGGCCTGCGCATGGTCGCCCCCCAGACCGCTCGCAGCACCTGGAAAGCTGAGTTCTACTTCGACTCCGACCGCAACACCGACACCAAGGCAGAGGAAGCCCCCGCCACCACAGCCGGCAGCGTCATGGTGAAGGACCAGGGCGAGCTCGAATTGCAGGTGAGCGACAAGCAGTGGAGCGTGCCGGATTTTGCCCAGGCGGGTGGCCGCAAGGGCTTTACCATGTCCCGCACGATTCTGGGCAAGGAAATCAGCGAGGAAGTGCTCCGCCAGGTGCTGGCCGAGGGCAAGAGCGAGCTGCTCTCCGGCTTTATCTCCCAGCGCACGAACCGAGCGTTCGATGCATTCCTGGTGCTGGATGCAAAGAAAGGCAATGTGGGCTTCGAGTTCCCGCCCCGCGAACCGCGCCAGAAAGGCAGCAAGGACAAGGCCGATAAGAAATTCACCGCAGCCTCCGCCACGGCAGAAGACCTGAGCAAGGGCACTAATCACGGGCCGGTCAAGGTCAAAGGCAAGGGCGAATACAATCTCGTGGAGACCGGCAGCGCCTGGCATGTGGACGGCCTGGTCTATGGCAAGGCCCGCAAGCCCCTGGTCATCCCCCGCACCATGTGTGATATCGAGCTGAACGCCCCCACGGTGGTGCAGCTGCTCACCAAGGGCAAGACGGAGCTCATCAAGGGCTTCACCAGCCACAAGAGCGGCAAGCAGTTCGATGCCTACCTCGTGTTCAACGCCTCCACGGGGCGTGTCTCCTACGAGTTCCCTCCCCGCAAGTAAACAGAGACCGGTGCCATGGGTGCAGTCAGAAAGATACTCAGCTATTTTGATGTCTTCACCACGGGCATCCTCATCGCGCTGCTTCTGGGTATCATCGTGCCCTGCCACGGGCAAGGTGCCGTCTTCTTTGATTGGCTGACGAACGCAGCCATCGTGCTGCTGTTCTTCCTGTACGGCGTCAAGCTCTCCCGCAGATCCGTGGTGGAAGGGCTGCTCAACTGGCGCTTGCAGAGCATGGTGTTTGCGTTCACCTTCGTCTTTTTCCCGGTGGTCATCCCCCTGCTCAGGCCGGTGTTTGAGCCGCTGGTGGGCGGGGCGCTGTTCATGGGGCTGGTCTATGTAGCCTGCCTGCCATCCACCGTGCAGAGCAGCATTGCCTTCACCTCAGTGGCCGGGGGCAACGTGCCGGCGGCGGTGTGCTCCGCTTCTGTGTCCAGCCTGCTGGGGGTGTTCCTCACGCCGTTTCTGGTAAGCCTGCTTTTTTCCACCGATGCCTCCGGCGCCCAGGTGGGGGTGGATACCGTGCTGAAAATCTGCTATCAGATTCTCCTGCCCTTCATAGCCGGGCAGCTCAGCCAGCCCCTGCTGCGGAAGTGGGTGCTGGGGCACAAGACGCTCATCGGCTGGAATGACCGCAGCACCATCTGGCTGGTGGTCTACACCGCTTTCTCCAACGCCACCAGCGACGGCTACTGGGACAAGCTCCAGGCCATCCAGCTGGGTGGGCTGGTTGTGTGCTGCCTCATCATCCTCTTCATCACCTTTGCAGCCACCTGGTACAGCAGCAAGCTGCTGGGCTTCAACCGGGAGGATTCCATCACCATCGTCTTCTGCGGGTCCAAGAAAAGCCTGGCAGTGGGGGCGCCCATGATGCTGGCTATCTTCGGCACGCTGGATAACAACCTGCTGCTTCCCCTCATGGTGTTCCACCAGGTGCAGCTCATGCTCTGCGCCCACCTCGCCCGCATCTGGCGCAGCAGCTCCACCGCCACGCGTGTCCCAAAGATTTTGTAGAGAATAGAAATATCCGCAACATTTTGGAAGAAGCCCCCCTCTGCGCAATAAATTGGAATTTGTCGGGCTGAAAGCCCGAGGAACTTTGAGCCCACGAAGTGGGTGAAAGAACACTAGCCGGGGGTAAGCCCGCAAAGCGGGCGCAGCCCCCGGAATGCGACAAAATAAAATGGAGCCCCGGAGGGGTGACAGAAAGTGATGCAATATACTGATGCTGTGCTTTCTGTCACCCCTCCGGGGCTCCGATATTCTTTTTCAATATACCGGGGGCTGCGAGCGCTGACGCGCTCTTACCCCCGGCTAGTGTTCTTACGCCCCTGCCGGGGCTGATTTTCCGCTCGCCTGCGGCTCGCCAAATTCCAATTTAACGAGCTCCGTACTCAAACTTTGGGACACGTGTGCTCCACTGCCGACACCGGCGGCTATTGATTGACAACTCGCCCGTTTCGTACTATACTCCATCCGCAACATGATGGAGACAACGGAAGGGATTGTGCGCTGGTCAGCCTCTCACTGGGGGGCTGTCATCATGACCGCTCTGGTCACGCTGGCTATTATCGGCGGGGCGCTGCGCCGGCCACTGGAAGTGCGGCAGACGGTATGCCGCGCACTGGCAGTTGTGGTCGGGCTCATCTATCTGGCAGACAGCGGGTTCATCCTCATCACCCAGCCGCATGGCAGCTGGGAGCAGAACCTGCCGCTCCACTATTGCAGCATGATGCTGCTGGTGGCCGTATTTGCCCTCTGGTCGCGCAACCGCACCGCCTGCTGGGTTCTGTATTTCGGCGCCCTCACCGCCTGCATGCAGGGCCTGATTACCCCGGCGCTGGAGCGCGATTTCCCCACGCTGCGCTACTTCCTTTTTTTCTGCGTGCATGGTATCCTCATGCCCGCTGCTCTGGCTGTTCCCCTGCTGCTGGGCATGCGCGCCCGCATCACAGATGCACTGAAAAGTGTGTTGCTCATGGATGCCTACCTGCTGTGCATCCACCCGCTCAACCTGCTGCTGGGCACCAACTACGGATTCACCACCGCAAGCCCCGTGCCCGGCTGCATCCTGGACTACCTGGGCCCCGCCCCGCAGTACTACCTGTTATTGCAGGTTCCGGCCTTTCTCCTGTTCTGCCTGATGGCGCTGCCCATCCGCTCACGCAAAAGCGAGAAATATACAGATGGAGAATCTCAAAATGCCCAAAACGAACCAATAAATGAGAATTTGGCGAGCCGCAGGCGAGCGGAAAATCAGCCCCGGCAGGGGCGTAAGAACACTAGCCGGGGGTAAGAGCGCGACAGCGCTCGCAGCCCCCGGTATATTGAAAAGAATATCGGAGCCCCGGAGGGGTGACAGAAAGCACAGCATCAGTGTATTGCATCGCTTTCTGTCACCCCTCCGGGGCTCCATTTTATTTTGTCGTATTCCGGGGGCTGCGCCCGCTTTGCGGGCTTACCCCCGGCTAGTGTTCTTTCACCCACTTCGTGGGCTCAAAATTCCTCGGGCTTTCAGCCCGACAAATTCCAATTTATCAGGCTGGTTGCCTATGAATTTCCCTTGGCAGTCAAGCGCCGAGAAGTTTGAGGATGACCTCGCGCACCACGGGGTCATGCACCTCGCGGGCATGGGTGGCGGCCTTGCATCCGTCTTCGTCCACCACCTCGGTATCGGCACCGGCGGTGAGGAGCTGCTGCACCAGCTTATCGAATCCTGACCAGGAGGCCACCATGAGCGGAGTCACGCCTTTCTTGTTGCGGGCGTCCACTGCGGCACCATTCTCCAGAAGATGCGCAACTATTTCCGGCTGATTGTGCCGGGCAGCAAAATGCAGCGGGGTATCACCGGCTGCGTTGACTGCATTCACCCTGGCATTATGAAGCAGGAGGGTTTTCACCACATCCAGGTGCCCCTCGCCGGCGGCAGTCATGAGGGCAGAAGTACCATCTGCCCGCACAGCCTCCACGCAGGCGCCCTGCTCCACCATGCGCTGCACGGCCAGAGCATCACCAATCCTGGCCCACTCAGCCAGCAAGGCCGTCTCTTCCGGTGCCAGCTGGGCCTGCGTGGGCATATACGGAGCCAGCAGAGCGGCGCCTACCACGCAGACAGCCGCTATCGTTCCGCCAAGGATGGGAATGTATCGCATCTTCATATCGAACTTAATCAGGCAAGAGAGGTGAGCACGTTACGGAGAATTTCCAGGCCTTCAGCCAGCGTTTCTTCCGGCACATTGAGAGCGGGGATGAGACGCAGGGTATCCGGGCCGGCGGGGCAAGCCAGCAGGCCGGCCTCGCGGCAGAGATTGTTCACATAGCCGGCAGGGGTCTGCCCGGCGGGCACGTCAAACGCCCCCTTGCGGAGGCCCACACCACGCAGCAGGCCCAGGCCTCGCACGGTCTCAACGCAGGGGAGATTCCAGCCTTCCACCGTTTCCTTGATCTGCTTGCCCAGGCAGTCGGCACGCTCGGAAAGCTTCTTCTCCAGCACCTCCGTCACCACAGCCAGGGAGGTGGCGCAGGCAATCGGCGTGCCGCCGAAGGTGGAGCCGTGGGAGCCAGGGCTCATGATGGAGGAAAGCGGGGTGCCCTCGGCATCGATGGCGCGGTTGCTTACCCAGAAGCAGCCCATGGGGAAACCACCGCCAATGCCCTTGGCGCAGGAAACGAGGTCCGGCTGCACCTCCGGGCAGATGGCTTTCCAGCCCATGGTGGCACCGCAGCGACCCACACCGCACTGCACCTCATCAATCATGAGCATGAGGTTGTGCTCCTTGCAGAGCTGAGCCACACCGCGCAGGAACTCCGGAGTGGCGGGGTTCACACCGCCCTCGCCCTGCACCGCTTCGAGCATGATGCCGCAGGTCACCGGGGAAATGGCCGATTTCAGCGCCTCCAGGTCATTGAAATCCACATACTTGAACCCGGTCAGCAGCGGGTCGAACTCCACCTGCACCTTTTCCTGACCGGTGGCAGCCAGTGTGCCGAGCGTGCGGCCATGGAAACTCTTGTTGAAGGTAATCACCTCATAACGCGGCGAGCCATCTGCTGCCGGCTGGCGGTGCCCGAAGCGGCGGGCCGTCTTGATCATGCCCTCATTACCCTCCGCGCCGGAATTGCAGAAGAACACGCGACCGGGAATGCCGATGAGCTTCTCCACCACCAGCTCCGCCAGTTTGGCCTGGCCGGGAATGCCATACAGGTTCGAGCAGTGCATGAGCGTGTTTGCCTGCTCCGTGAGCGCCTTCACCACCACCGGATGACAATGCCCCAGTGAGCAGGTAGCTATGCCGGCGCAGAAATCCACATAGCGTCGACCTTCCGTATCATACAGGTAAGAGCCCTCACCCCGCGCTGCGTCAAAAGGCGCGCGCCCATACGTCGGCAATACATACTGGTCGTTCATATCTGGCATTAATCTACACAAAACGGCTGGTTTTGTCAATGTTTTACACTATGCTGTCGCACTACAGCCACATGCTGAAAAGTTCCCGATACCGCACAAAGTCACTCATTCTTCAAATTCAAGGAAATAATCCAGCCTGTCAATATCCGGTGCCAGAAGGTACAAGTAGTACAGATCATGATTGTGGGTCATATACTTAACACGGGATATGGCGTCGAAAACAGCCAAGGTACCCTCCCACTTTCCGAGATCAACAGAACCAAGCTCTGCCATGCTCGTCAGATACAGTTCCCAGAGGTATTCCGCTTCTTCAAACGCGCGGGACATCTGATGAAGGTGCGGGTTGATAACGTCATCTCTTGTGTATTTTACACGGGCAACCGGTTCGCGCCGGTCAGGTCGGGGAGCCATAATCAACTTCCGCACAGCCTCTCGCTGAGAATCCTCCACACTATCTGCCATACAGGCCAGGTCACAACCTTCAGCTGTTGAATACCAATCTGTTTTGGAGATAATTGCAGCCCAGGGCGGCACCACCGGGGACTGCCGGCGATCAATCGGAGAGTCCGTTTTTTTCACCCAATTTGCCAGACGGCAGACGATTTCAACATCATTTCTGCAAAGTTTCTGTATAACGAACCTATAGTCATCCAGGGCTTTGTCCTGTTTATCGCGTTCTACCATGGCAAGAGACAAACGAGCATATCTCATCTGCGAATGGTACATCTTCTTCATGTCAGACAAAGCCTGCTCCATGTGCTTTGCAATGCGGGTTTTGCCCTCCTCCTCTGATATATCAGAATAATCAAAATTGCAGCCATAACTGGCGAGCATCTGATTGCGGAACTCCTCAAAGAGCTCCTTATCCTCATCTTCAGGCGGCTCAGGCATCCAATACATTGCCGGGTAATCCCCGAGTGAGAATCTGCAAGGCTCTGAAGCAAAGCGTTCTATACCCACGTCATTCACAAGAAACTTCAGATAATCCTGCTGAGCATTAAGCATCAGAGCTTTGACAAGAACAGAAACAAACTGTGCATCTCTATCATCCTCGTAAATATCATCAACCCAACTGGCCGTGGAATATGCCGACTTCCACGCAGCGTAACACGCATCCAGATGCCGGATCAGCCCGAGACGATTAGAACGTTCGATATCGGAAGCTTCGATGAAAGCCAGGACGGCTGAATCCCTTCTGAGGGAGCCGTCACTGCTTTCCTTGGGAATTTCCGGGACCCATTGATTCTTGATAATGCGCAGCTCGGACTTAACTTGCTCCATCCAATACTGGCTCCACGTGCAGCCTCGGCTTTGGAGCATGGTGGGAGAATCCAGCTGCTCCAGCGCCAGGAGCTGGTTGCGCTGCCGCTCAGGCAGTGACTCAATCAGCTGAGTTTTTACACTTTCGGGGCAATCGGCAGATTTGAGATATGCCATATTAGTAAGGACTTTTTTCTGCATGGCTGCCAGTTTCTCCAGCAAAGCATCAGTCCGCGACTGCACCTCGTTATCAGGATAAAAAGACTGTACTAAATTGCGGACATAGGTCTGCTGGGCTTCATGACAAAGGTTCACCCATTCAACAATATCAGGGGAGAGTTCCTCCGACGGAGGCAGAGTGGTCACCGATTCCTGCGAAACAAAAGCTTGTTGCGATTCAGCCGATGACTCGACAGAGTCATCAGGACAGCAACATGGCATAGTGGCCACACCAACACAAAGAGCAGAAAGGAGAAAAGTTTTCATTCAGGCTTTAACTATCACAGTTTTTGTGCCATAGCAATCTCGTACCGTGTCCTACGAGCTGAGTGGCTCGCAGTCTCTGCTGGCGGTGTTCCCTCGCCCCGGATGATAGGTCTATCCAAGTGTTTTTCCTGGTCGCTGGTTGGTTTCAAGTTCCAGAAGCTGACGTTTCAGCGCGCTACCCGCAGCATACTGACCGATTTGTCTGGAGGCTGGTATAACACGATGGCAGGGAATGATAATAAGCAGTGGATTGTGTGCCAGTGCCGTGCCTACAGCGCGAGACGCACCAGGGCATCCCGCAGCACGCGCTAATTCGCTGTAACTGCAGGTCTGTCCATAAGGAACGGCAGCGCATTGTTCCCATACATTCAACCGGAACGGCGTGGCTGAGAGAAATATCCTCGGGCGGGGCAATTCAACGCCGCAGAAGTAAGCATCCAGCCAGCGGAAGGTATCGGCCAACACGGTTTTGTCCCCCTGCTCCGCTGCCGTGCCGAATTGCAGCGAGGTGAGGGCGGTGCCATTGCTACGCAACACCAGCGGCCCCAGCGGCGAATCATACTGAGCGCAGTGCATCACTTCTTCTGCGGCTTGGGAGCCGGGCGCAGCTCAGGCATGAAGGTCTCAGCCGTTTTCTGCACGGCGGGGCGGAAAGGCGAACGCGGAGTTTCCTCCAGCAGCCGCTGCATGAGCTGGCGCCCGTAGCGCTCATCCTTATCAGCAAATGCCAGGGTTGCCTGAAGCAAGGCGGGGCGCACGCGGTTTCGCTCACTCTGAGCCCGGCGAGCCACCTGCCCGAAACACTCGGCAGCCGCATCAAGCTCACCCAACCCGGCCAGGTGCCAGGCCAGCATCTCCTGCAACTGCGGGCCCTGAGGAGTGGAGAGCTGGCGATTCACCGCATCCACCACACTCTTGCGATTCCCGCCCGTCTGCTGCATCAGCCTCCGCCACTGCACGAACACATTGCCGCCGTCGCCGCCATTCCGGCTCAGCACCTCGAAGGGGCGGTACAGCGGGTCACCCATCACCACCCCCTGCCAGGAAAGCCAGGGTGTAGCCATCAGCGCGGCCTCTGCCACGGTATAACCTTTCAGCAGGCGATCGTAAAAAATATCATACCGCATGCAGCCGGCCAGCGTGGGTTCATACACATTGCCGGCGGTGACTGCGGCTCCGCGCTTCAGCAGAGCGCCCACCCAGGAATGCTCCGATTTTACGGAAGTGCCGCTGTAGGAATGCAGATGCACCGCCACCGCACCGGGAGCAAAGCGGAAATCGGCATGCGTCTTAGGGTTAAACGGGCCATTGGCCGGGTGCGCATACCAGCCGAAATACACTGCGGTATTCTGCATGAGCGGGAAGCAAGGGGCCAGTGTGGCCTTGCTCTCCTCGTGAAAGAGAGGCTGTCCCTTCTCCTTTGCCATGCGGGCAATGGATGAGAACCATGCATCCCCCTGCGGATAGGGGCCGCCCTGGTCCACCACGGCCCACCCCCACAGGCCGCGACGCTCCACCTCCGCAGGGAACTGAATCATGCGGCGTATGGTCGTATCGTCCGGTCCATCGATGCGTGTGACAGCCAGCACCGGCGGCATGATTTTTTCCACGGCGCCATCCTTATCAAAGCAAGGATTATTCAGAGGGCCTTTGGTAGAATAATTTGCGCCCAGCAGCATCAGCTCCGAATCAACGGAAGCGCAGTTCTGGTACAGGAAGCCCTCCTTCTTACCTGGTTCATTCTCCTCACGAACCCGCAGCGGGATATCCGGCATGAGCACCATGGCAGATATGGGCTTGAAGCCTTTCAATTGGTTCACCGGCAGCCGCCAGCTGCTCTGCTGCGCATGCAGCATCAGCGGATAGCGCAGCTTGGTATCAAACTCCTGCCGGGAAATATCCTGCCCCTTCGGCAGACCGCTCAGCCCTACGCACTGCTTAGCCGGGATAGAGCGTTTGGCGCAATAGGCGCGGGCGCACTGCTCGCTGCGCTTCGAGGCAGCATTATACACCACGACGACCTGGGCCGGAGTCAACCCCCAGGCCACCATGCAGCCCAATGCCGCCACCAGCAAGCCGCGAACCATAGCCACAAATCAGCGTCTGCGGAACAGACCGTTAAAGGCATTCATCCCCTTCATGGGCATTTTCGGTTTGCCGCCGCCCCCCATCAGGGCGGAGAGGTCGGGCATCTGGCTCATATCCGGCATGCCACCCTGCCCCATCAGGGCACTCATATCCGGCATGCCGGCACCGCCGTCCTGCCCCTTCATCAAGGCGCTCATATCGGGCATGCCCTTGGCACCACCGGCAGATTTCATCAGGCTCTTCATCATGCCGCCCATCTTGCCCTTGCCGCCCATCATCTCCTTCATTTCCTTGAAGTTCTTGATGAAGCGGTTCACCTCAATTTCCGACACACCGGAGCCCTTGGCAATGCGGCGGCGGCAGCTCGGAATCAGCAGCTTGTAATTCAGGCGTTCCGCCGGCGTCATCGAAAGCACGATGGCCTCCATGCGCTTCATGCGCTTCGGGTCCATGGCGCCATCCGGCAGCTGCTTGCGAATCTTGCTGAACCCGGGCAGCAGGCCCAGCAGCCCCTCCAGCGGCCCCAGGCTCTGCATCATCTTCATCTGGCTCAGGAAATCGTTGAAGTTGAACTCGCCGCTCATCATGCGGGTCATGGAATTCATGGCAGATTCCTGGTCAATCTTCTCGGCGGCCTTCTCCACCAGCCCCACGATATCGCCCATGCCCAGAATGCGGTCTGCCATGCGCTGCGGCACAAAGGGGCCGAACATATCGAGCTTCTCGCCCTCGCCCATGTACTTGATGGGCTTGCCGGTGATAGCTCGCATGGAAAGAGCCGCACCACCGCGGGCATCGCCATCCAGCTTGGTCAGGATGATACCGGTGAGCCCCACGGCCTGGTCGAAGGTCTGTGCCACGCGCACCGCCTGCTGACCGGTAGCGGCATCCGCCACCAGCAGGGCCTCCTGCGGCTCCAGGAACTTAGCCAGCTTCTTCAGCTCTGCCACCAGCTCCTCGTCCACCTCCTGGCGGCCGGCCGTATCGAAAATAATCACATCGTACTCCTGCCCGGCAGCCCATTTGAGAGCATCCTTCGCCACGCGGATGACATCCTTTTCCGTGGCAGAGGGGGTATACACCGGCACCTCAATCTGCGCCGCCAGCGTTGCCAGCTGGTCAATGGCTGCGGGGCGAATCAGGTCGCAGGCCACCAGCAGCGGCTTGTGCCCTTCCTTCAGCAGGCGTCGGGCCAGCTTGGCACTCGTCGTCGTCTTACCCGCACCATTCAGACCCACCACCAGCACACGGGCGGGAGCCGGCTCCAGCTGCAGCGGGGCGGCATCACCACCCAGCAACTCCGCCAGCTGGTCTCGGAAAATCTTCACAAGCTGCTCACCCGGCTTCACCGATTTGAGCACCTTCTCGCCCATCGCCTCCTCCTTCACATGCGCAATAAACTCACGCGCAACGCTATACTCCACATCGGCATCCAGCAGCGCCATGCGCACATCCCTCAGCGCATCCTTGATATTGGACTCGGTAATCTTGCTCAGCCCCCGCATTTTGCGGAATGCATCATCGAGCTTATCGGAAAGAAGAGAAAACATAGCCCTCTCTTAGCAGAAAAGCCCCCTGCTGTCAAGCTGTCACGCCGTCAGCAAACCGCTTCATCATGTATTATCCGGCATTATATCATACAAAATTAACAGGAATACTGTCTGAATGCCCGATTGACAGGCCGAAGCAACATGAGCTAAAATGGCGGGCATGAAGAAGGTGATAAGCGGAATTGTGGCGGCGTTTCTGTGTGCGCTCGGAGCGCAGGGGGCGCTGAAGGTTGCGAGCCTGCACCCACTGCTGAGCGATATGGCGCGGCAGGTGGGAGGAGATGCCGTAGAGGTGGTGAATTTGTTTCCGGAGAACGGAGAACTGCATGCCTTTGAGCCGACAGCTTCAGATGTTGCTAAGGCCGCCGGAGCAGAGTTGGTGCTGGCCTGTGGCAAGGGTGTGGAGCCCTATCTGGAAGACTTGCGCGACTCCTTGCCCGCCGGGACGCAAGTGATTGAACTGGGGCAGGCGGTGCCGGATGTGTACCTGCCGGGGAGCAAGGTTGCTGACCCGCACTGGTGGAACAGCCCCACCGCCATGAAACGGGCTTCGCGTTCGCTCCGCTCGGCTCTGGAAACAGCCGAACCTGGCCGGAAAGCCACTTTTGCCAAGGGACAGCGCGCCTATGCCGCGCAGATGGATACCTTGGTGCGCGAGGCACGCCTCGCCTTCGCCGCCATTCCGCAGGAGAAGCGCGTGCTGGTCTGCTCGCACGCCGCTATGAGCCACTTCTGCAAGGATTTCGGATTCTCCGCCCTGGCAGTGCATGGCATTGCGCAGGAGAGCGAGGGCGACACCGCAAGTCTGGCCCGAATCCTGGCCGAGCTGCGGCGGCAATCTGTCCCCTGCCTGTTCTATGGGGTGAACGAGCCCCCCAGGGTGCTGCAGACCATTGCAAACCAGGTGGGAGCCAGAGCCCTGCCACTGGCGCTGGACGGCATCAACCCTGCCACGCCGACTTATGCAGAGCTTTTCCGTTTCAATGTAAGGAATATCGTGGAGGGACTCAGTCGTTGAAGTGACCATGCGTGCTTTCCTGTGTACCCTCGCTGCCTTTCTGCCTGTTTTTGCGCAGGCCCCCCCACCCGTCTATGTTTGCGGACGTGCAGAATCGGCCATCGTGATTGACGGGCGTGGAGATGATGCCGCCTGGCAGGGGGCGCGGGAACTTTCACCGCTGCGCGATATCGAAGGGGCGGCCATTCCTCACCACTGCCGCATCAAAATGGTCTGGGATGACGACTACCTCTACATCCTGGCCGACATGGACGAGGAGCACCTGTGGGCCACGCTTACGGAGCGGGATTCCGTCATCTACCACGACCCGGATTTTGAGGTATTCATCGACCCCGATGGCGATGGGCTGAACTACATCGAGCTGGAAATCAACGCCCTGAATACCGTCTGGGATTTATTCATCACCCGTCCGTACCGCTTCGATGACCCGCACATCCTGCACGACTGGGACATGCGCGGGTTGAAGCATGCCGTGCATCTGCGCGGCACCCTGAACCATCCGGACGATACAGATGCTGGCTGGAGCGTGGAGCTGGCTATCCCCTGGAGCAGCATCACCAGCCACGCCCACCAGCCGCGCCGCAGCCAGGCCCCGGCACCGGGCAGCAGCATGCGCTTCAATTTTTCCCGCGTGAACTGGCAGGTGCGCCCCGCCCCCGGCTCCCCCACCGGCTACGAAAAATTACCGGCACCGGAAAGCAACCATGTCTGGGCACCCACCGGCAAGGTGAATATCCACCTGCCCGAGCACTGGGGGCGCGTTGTATTCAGTGAGCACCCCGCCGGAGAATGGGCAGCAGCCCTGCCCGCCCCGGAAGACGCCACCCGGCTGGCGCTCTACCGCGTGCTGAACACCCAGCTGGGCCACCGCGGACGGCACGGAAGTTTTTCGCGCGAGCTGCCGCTGCCGGAGGGAATGCAGATGAGCTTTCCGGCGCAGGATTTCTTCGTGCTCACCGCCACCTGCCCACACACCGGCACAAGCATGCGGCTTGACAGCGAAGGGCGCTTCCACGCCACGGCACCGCAGGAGCCACGGCCTGAGCTCTACCTCTGGGTGCACGGCAACACGAAACGCAGCGAAACCGAGTGGAGCGCGCGTTTCCGCAGCTATGCCGAAGCGGGCATCGGCACTGTCATCATCGATGGCTCTGCTGAGCGCCTCGCAGAACTCACGCCGCTGGCCCGGCGCGAAGGTCTGCGCGTGTTTGCCTGGCTCTGGGCGCTCAACAGGCCGGGAGACGAAACCGCACTGAAGCACCCCGGGTGGTACGCGGTGAATGCCGAAGGAAAGTCCTGCCACCTGTCGCAGCACCGCCCCTTTGTGGAGTATTACCAGTTTCTCTGCCCGAACAATGCCGACGTGAAACAGTACCTGCTGGAACAAGTGCGTATTCTGGCCGCCATTCCCGGGCTGAGCGGCATTCAGGCTGATTACATGCGCCTGCCGGATGTGGAACTGCCCCGCGCCCTGTGGAGCAAATACGGGCTGGATATGAGCACTCCATCCCCGGAATTCGATTACTGCTACTGCTCCACCTGCCGGCAGAAGTTCAGCACAGGTTCACAACCGGCAGGCGACTGGAAAGAGTTCCGGCTGCAGAGCGTGGCAGA
The DNA here is from genome assembly GCA_017435365.1 of Akkermansia sp. Lineage (GTDB taxonomy): Bacteria > Verrucomicrobiota > Verrucomicrobiia > Verrucomicrobiales > Akkermansiaceae > Akkermansia. The sequence continues at coordinate 45,740 of JAFSFD010000047.1, forward strand.
ACTGTTCAACACACTTGCCGCTGAAATCCGCCGCCACGGGCTCATAGCCGCCTGTGCCGTATTCCCCAGCCCGGAACTGGCCGCCCGCATGGTACACCAGGACTGGAGCCGCTTCCAGGCCGACCTGGTGCTGCCCATGACCTATCATCATTTCTACAGCAAGCAAGCAGAATGGGTTATCGAGACAACAAAGCGGGCAACAGAACAGACTCAGCGGCGGATTCCCCTGGCTCCGGCCATCCATCTGCCCGATGTGCCTGCAGAAGAACTCCCGAATCTTCTGGCCGCTCTCCGCGCCGCCGGAGTACCCGGCATCGCCCTCTTCAGTGATGAAGAAATCACCCCGGAGCATCTGAAAGCCCTTCACTTGTTCCGTTAGGATTTATCACACACGGCACACGTGTCCCAAAGATTTGGTAAGCCATAGAAACATCAGCAACATTTTGGAAGAAGCCCCTATCTGCCCGACAAATTGGAATTTGTCGGGCTGAAAGCCCGAGGAATTTTGAGCCCACGAAGTGGGTGAAAGAACACTAGCCGGGGGTAAGCCCGCTTTGCGGGCGCAGCCCCCGGAATGCGACAAAATAAAATGGAGCCCCGGAGGGGTGACAGAAAGCGATGTAATACACTGATGCTGTGCTTTCTGTCACCCCTCCGGGGCTCCGATATTTTTTCAATATACCGGGGGCTGCGAGCGCTGACGCGCTCTTACCCCCGGCTAGTGTTCTTACGCCCCTACCGGGGCTTATTTTCCGCTCGCTGGCGCTCGCAAACTAATCGCCAAATTCCCATTTATCGAGATTAGTACTCAAACTTTGGGACACGTGTGCACACTCGGGCGATATCGGTCAACAGGCAATATCCTGCCTTGTGTGAATGCCGGGGCTGTGTTAGAATGAGCGCATGATTAGTGAGAAGCCCGTGGTGCAGGAATTAGTGGCGCTGATGCTGGCGCATGGTGTGACGCGCGCAGTGCTTTGCCCCGGCAGCCGGAACTCGCCCATTGTGGCCACGCTGGCAGGGCAACCCGAGGTGGAATGCCGCAGCGTGACCGATGAACGCAGTGCAGGATTCGTGGCTCTGGGCTGGGCCCAGCAGGTGCAGGCGCCGGTGGCGGTGGTAGTCACCTCCGGCAGTGCGGTACTGAACCTGCACCCGGCTGTGGCAGAGGCCTTTTACCGCAAGACTCCCCTGCTCGTCATTTCGGCAGACCGCCCGGCATCCTGGGTAGGGCAGAATGATGGGCAGACCGTGCCGCAGCCGGGCGTGTTCAACTCCCTGGTGCGATTCTCCGCCCAGGTGCCGGAGGACGACGCCTGGCATGCCAACCGGGTTATCAATGAAGGTCTGCTGGAGCTGTGCCACCGAGGCGGGGGCCCGGTGCACCTGAACGTACCGCTCACCGAGCCCTTCTTCGCCATGGTGGAGGAGCCCCTGCCGCCGGTTCGGGTCATCGGTCGCACAGAAGCAGCCCGCATGGGAGCGGATGAGGAGGAAGCCCTGCTGGAGGAAGCCGCAGCCCTGCCGCGCCGCCTGATTCTGCTGGGGCAGCAGCAAGCTCCCTCACCGAGTCTGGCCAGGCTGTCCGCAGAAAAGCAATTTGCCATAGTGGCCGAGCACATAGCGAACGCTCCCTTTGCCGACTGCTGCCGCCCGGATACCCTCATCGGAGCGACCCCCGTAGCAGATTGGAGCCCCGACCTGCTCATCACCTGCGGGGGAGACATCATCTCCAAACGCATGAAGCGGCTCCTGCGCACCCACCCGCCCAAGGCCCACTGGCATATCTCGGCCGATGGCGAGGTGGTGGATACATTCTGCGCGCTCACCCGCGTGCTGGAAGGCGAGCCTGAGGAATTCTGGGATTTGCTCAGCGCCTTTGCGGAAGAGGGGGATGAAACCTACAGAGCCCGCTGGCAGGCACCGCCTGCAACCCTGCCGGAACATGAATTCAGCGGCATGAAGTTCGTGGGTGACTTCATCGCCCACCTGCCGGAAAACAGTGTGCTGCACCTGGGCAACAGCTCCGCCGTGCGCTATGCTCAGCTCTACCCCCTGCCCGCCGGGGTGTCAAAAGTGCTCTGCAACCGCGGCGTAAATGGCATTGAGGGCAGCGTTTCCACCGCCGCCGGATATGCCTTCGCCGCCCCGGACACGCTGCACTTTCTCATCATCGGCGACCTCAGCACCTTCTACGACCTGAACGGCCTGCTGGCAGCCAAAGAATGCGACAACCTGCGCATCCTGGTGCTGAACAACCAGGAAGGCGGCATCTTCGGGACCCTGCCCGGCATGCCCGATTGCCCGCACATCCGCGCACCGCATGGGGAAAGCATCATGGCCTGGGGTGGCAGCAACTTCAGCTACACGCAGGTTACCAATACCACCGACTGGCCGAGGGCACTGGAGCTTCTGCTGTCCCCCGGGCCCGGTGCCGTCATAGTCGAGATATACACTGAAACAGGACAGGATGCCGCCATCCTGAAAGAATTTTACAAAAACCACTGATTATAAGATATGAAACGCGAGTGGACGCCCATCAAGGAATACAAGGACATCATCTTCGATAAGTACAACGGCATTGCCCGCATCACCATCAACCGCGAGCGCTACCGCAACGCCTTCACCCCGCTCACCACTGCGGAAATGAGCGATGCGCTGCGACTCTGCCGGGAGATGCAGGACATCAGCGTGGTGGTGCTCACCGGCGCCGGCGACACGGCTTTCTGCGCCGGCGGTGATATGAACGTGAAAGGCCGCGGCGGCTATGTGGACACCGAGGGCGTGCCCCGGCTCTCCGTGCTGGATGTGCAGAAACAGATTCGCTCCCTGCCTAAGCCGGTGATTGCCGCAGTGAATGGCTTTGCCATCGGCGGCGGCCATGTGCTGCACGTGGTGTGCGACCTGAGCATCGCCTCCGAAAACGCCATCTTCGGGCAGACCGGGCCGCGCGTGGGCAGTTTCGATGCCGGCTTCGGCTCCTCCTACATGGCCCGCTGCATCGGCCAGAAGAAGACGCGCGAAATCTGGTTCCTCTGCCGCAAATACACTGCACAGGAGGCTCTGGAAATGGGGCTGGTGAACAAGGTGGTGCCCCTGGAGCAGCTGGAGGACGAATACGTGCAGTGGGCAGAGGAGATGATGCAGCACTCCCCCATTGCCCTGCGCCTCATCAAGGCAGGGCTGAATGCAGAGCTCGACGGCCAGGCCGGAATCCAGGAACTGGCGGGAGATGCCACCATGCTCTTCTACATGTGCGACGAGGCGCACGAAGGCTCCCGCGCCTTCCTCGAAAAACGCAAGCCGGATTACTCAAAATACCCGAAACTGCCCTGATGCAGCTCATCGATGCCGCAGCACTGATGCACTTTCCGCAGACCTTCCGGCTGCGGTGGCGGCGGCGCGTGCTGCATTTCAAACGCCCCGCTGCCACCTCCCGGGGAGCTCTGACGGAGCGCACCACCTACATCATCGAAGCCGAATCAACAGCAGGCACCGGGCTGGGCGAATGCTGCACCATGCCCGGCCTGCTGCCGGAACCCACTGCTGAGGAACTGGATTTCTGGTGTACCCGGGTAGAAAATAATCAGGGACTGGCAGATGCGCCGGCCCCCTCGCCCATCCGCTTCGGGCTGGAATGCGCGCTGCTGGCCGCCTTGCAACCGGGGGCACCCCGCTGGGATACCCCCTTTGCCCGCGGGGAGACCGGCATCCCGATTCACCACCTCATCTGGATGGATGGCATCGACCGCATGCTGGAATCCATGCAGCGGGGAATCGAGGCCGGATTCACCTGTCTTAAGATGAAGGTGGGCGCGCTCCCCTTTGCAGATGAACTGGAACTGCTGAAGCATGCCCACGCAGCATTTCCCGAGGCCGGGCTGCGGGTGGATGCAAACGGTGCTTTCACGCCTCAGGAAGCGCCTGCAAAGCTGGAGGCACTCGCCGCGGCCGGAGTCTCGCTCATCGAGCAGCCCATCCGCCACGGTCAATGGCAGGAAATGGCCGCACTCTGCCGCCGGTCTCCCCTGCCCGTTGCGCTGGATGAAGAGCTCATCGGAACCTGCCCCGATATACTGGAAAGGATATTCCCGCAGGCCATCGTCATCAAGCCCTCATTGCATGGGGGGCTGCTCGCCGCGCAGAACTGGGCGCAAAAAGCAGAGTCCATGGGTATCCGCTGGTGGGTCAATTCTGCGCTGGAAAGCCAGGTAGGCCTCACCGCCCTGGCAGAGTGGTGTGCCTATGCCGCGCCCGGCAGCCTCCAGGGCTTGAGCAAGGGGAACCTCTTTGCAGATGACAGCCCCGGGGTCATCCGTCTGGAATCAGCCCGCCTTTATATGGCATGATTCCTGGTGCTGTTTCTTCTGATACCTGCCCACTTACCACTAAACATTAGGTATAAGTTATTGAATATAAGCAAGGGTATACGGCGTCCTCACGCTACATACCCTCATGAAAAGCAAAAACTTAACCAGATACACCTACGAGAACACAGATTTTCAGGGCTGGCGCGTGAGCATACAGCGTTGCGGGCGCATCATCACACGCTATTTTTCTGATTTGCAGTACGGCTCGGAAGAAGAATCCAAGGCAGCAGCCGTGGAGTACCGCGATATGGTGTTTGCCAATATGAAACAGCACCGCGATGACCTGGAGGAATACATGGACACCGAGTTAGAGCACGTGCAGCAGCTCCTGCGGGAGAAGAGCTCCGGGCTCACTCATCATGGTCAATCTCGTGCAGCTTCTCGCGCTTAGAGCGGTGCGTCTTCGGCTGCTCCAGCACCTGCGGAGCCAGCAGTGACTTCAGTTCCGCATTATTAAAGAAAGCAGCCTTCTGCACGCGGGCAAACTGGAGAGCAAGACGCTCCAGTTCATCCACCAGCGGCTGTTTCGCACCTGTCGTGTTGTCAATGTAGGTCCAGAGCTCCTTGGCATCCACGGCCATCAGCGCTTCCAGTTTCTGCAGGCTGTCGCGCAGCTCCTCCAGCGCGGCAGGCACATCATCTGCCGCCTGCATCTTTGTCAGGGACGCCGTCTCCTGCTCCAACGCAGCCAGCAGCTGGTCGCACACCGCTGCCATGGGCTCTGTTTCGGCAGCATACAGCGCGGTGCCGGCCATGAGAATAGGAACTAGCATCTTGAACATGCCCGTATTTTAGGCTCTTCCGCCCCTGAATGTCAAGCAAAGAGCAATCGGAGAACCGAAAATATGCTTTTCTTCGTGACAAATTGAAGCATTTGCGCTAGGATAGACGCACAGGGAACCACCTGTTTTTTCCTATGTCCCAGTCCATTCTCATCGTAATTCCCGCCCGTTATGCGTCCACCCGCCTGCCCGGCAAGCCTCTTGTAAAGATTGCCGGTGTGGAAATGATTAAGCGAGTGGCCGACATTGCCGCCTCCATCTGCCGCAAGAATGAAAACTGCAGCTATGTGGTTGCAACCGATGACCAGCGCATCGTCGATTTCTGCCAGGGTGCAGATGTGCCCGTGGTGATGACCGCCGAAACCTGCCGCAGCGGCACGGAGCGCTGCTGGGATGCCGTGAGCCAGCAGGCCGCCGCCCCGGATTTCATCGTGAACCTGCAGGGGGATAACCCGCTGTGCCCGCCCTGGGTGATTCAGCAGCTCATCGATGAATGGAAGGCCTGCCCGGCTGATGTATTCACCCCCTGCATCCACCTGGATTGGGCCGAGTATGACCGCCTTGTGGAATCCAAGAAGACCACCCCGTACAGCGGCACCACGGTGCTGGTGGACAAGAACGGCTATGCCCTCGCCTTCTCCAAGAGCACCATTCCCGCCATCCGCAAGCCCGAAAAGGCCCGCGAAACCATGCAGAAGAGCCCGGTGCGCCGCCACGTCGGTCTGTATGCCTACACCTACTCCGCCCTCAAGAACTACTTTGAGCTGCCCGAAGGCGACTACGAAAAGGGTTGCGTGGAAGGACTGGAGCAGATGCGATTCCTCTACAACGGCCTGCGCGTCAAGATGGTGGAGGTGAACTACCGCGGCCGCAAGACCACCAGCGGCGTGGATTCTCCCGAGGACGTGGCACGCGTGGAAGCCATCCTGGCCGAATACGGTGAGTACGAGCTTTAATTGCGCATGAGTCAGGTTCCTCAGCATATCGCCATCATCATGGATGGCAATGGCCGCTGGGCCAAGCAAAAAGGGATTCTCCGCGCCAAGGGGCACGAGGAAGGCGGGCGCTCCGTGCAGCGTGCGCTTGACCTCTGCCGGGAGCATGGGGTAAAGTGGCTCACGCTCTACGCCTTCTCCACCGAGAACTGGGGGCGCTCCGCTCTGGAGGTGAATGCCCTCATGCACCTTCTGGATAAATACCTCAAGGAACGCACCCCGGAAATGATGGAGAAGAATGTGCGCCTGCACGCCATAGGCGAGCTGCACATGCTGCCCGAAAACTGCCGCCGCCAGCTGCAGACCAGCATCGATGCCACCAAGGACAACACTGGCGTGAATCTGGTACTGGCGCTCTCCTACGGCTCGCGCCAGGAAATCACCGCCGCCGTGCGCAGCCTGGCCGAGCAGGTCAAGGCCGGCACCTTGCAGCCGGAGGACATTACGCCGGATTCCATTGCCTCCAGGCTCTACACCGCCGGCATGCCGGATCCGGATTTACTCATCCGCACCAGCGGCGAGATGCGCATCTCCAATTACCTGCTCTGGCAGATCAGCTACGCCGAGATTTTCGTGACCGATGTGCTCTGGCCCGATTTCGGCCGCAAGGAGTTCGAAGAGGCTCTTGCCGAATACGCCAGCCGGGAGCGCCGCTACGGCAAGCGCTGATTTGATTCAGATTTCCTGATACCAAGCCTGTTTCCCTCACCGGAAACAGGCTTTTTTCTTACCTTCAGGCCAGCACCTGCAGCAGGCGGGTCACCGGCAGGCCGATGACGTTATCAAGGTCGCCTTCAAAGCTCTCGATAATGAGTTCGCCGTGTTCCTGAATGGCATAGGCTCCGGCCTTGTCGTATACATGCACCAGGCTCATATAGTGGCGGATGGCCGCTTCATCCAGCCGGCGGAAGGTCACTTGGCTGTTTTCTGCAAAATCGCGTCTCTCCCCGCCGGGCATAATGACGGCCACGGCGGTGCATACACAATGGGTGCGGCCCTGCAGCCGCAGCAGCATGCGGATTGCCTCTGCTTCATCGGCAGGCTTGCCCAGTGGCTCACCATCGATGAACACCAGCGTATCCGCGCCGATTACCGTGGCCTGCGGGAACTCGCGCGCCACGGCCTCGGCCTTGGCCCCGGCATTGATGGCGCAGAGACGCTCCGGGGAAAGCGAGGCATCGTGCACTTCGTCCGTATCGCGCACCTCCACGCGGAACTCCACCCCCGCGCGGGCAAGCAGCTCGCGACGGCGGGGCGACTGGGAAGCCAGAATAATCATTTCTCCATGGGGGACATGCGGTCCAGCACGCGGCGGCGCACCTCATCCGGCAGCTCATGAATGCCCTGAATCGTGGTGCCCAGCAGTCGGGTGGCCTCGGCATGGCAAGCCTCGCGGTCCTGCAGGGTCTCGAACTCCATGCCCACCAGGGCGCGGCCCACCTGCTCACCGGAGTAGCGGTAGTTGAAATAGCACAGGTGCGCGTACTTACCCGTCATGCGCATGAACTCGGAGAAAGCCCCCGGACGCTCCGGGAACTCAATCACGAAGAACACCGGGTGCGTCAGTCGCTCGCGGTCGTAGGAAATCATGCGGAAGCGCACGTCGTCGTGGTTCGTCACATCGCGGGCTTTCAGGCCCTTTTCTGCCAGAGCGCGGTCGATCTCGGCAAACTGCTCATCCGTGGCCAGCACGCCGAAAACCGGGTGCTGAATATCGCCCGCCACGCGGCCATACTGCACATCCGTGAGCTGCACACCGGCAGGGATGCTCTCCAGGTATTTGAGAATCTGCCCGCGCTTGGTTTCCATGGGAATCTGCAGGAAGCGCTCCTGCCGGTTGCTTTCCTGCACACCGGCCCGGCTGGCCACCACACCCATCTGAGTGAAATCCATATTGGCACCGGAAAGCACCACCAGGCACTTCTCACCGGGCTTGATGTTGCCGTTGCGCCAGTCCTGCAGCAGGGCGGCCAGGCCCATGGCGCCGGAAGGTTCCGTTATCACGCGCAGGCCGTTCCACAGCGAGCGGATAGCCTTGCACACCTCCTCATTGGTCACAGTCACAAAACCATCCAGCAGCTCATTGCAAAGCTCGTAGGTGAGCTCACCGGCGGTGCGCACGGCGGTGCCATCGCAGAACACGTCCACGTACGGCAGCGTCTTGCGCTCCCCGCTCTCCACTGCCAGCTTCATGGAGGCCTGGTTCACCCCCTCCACGCCGATGCACTTGCAATCCGGCCAGAACTTCTTGAACCAGCAGGCACAGGCCGCCGCGAGGCCGCCACCGCCAATCTGGAGATACACACGGTCAAAAGGCCCCTGCCCGCTCATCACCACCTCATCGGCCAGCGTACCCTGCCCACCCATGGTGAACAGGTGGTCGTAGGGGTGCACAAAGGTGAGCTTGTTCGCATCGGCAAACTCATGGGCTGCGTGGGAAGCGGCATCGTAGGAGTCGCCCACCAGCACAATCTCCACCTTCTCGCCGCCGTGCATGCGCACGGCATTCTGCTTCACTACCGGGGTGGAGCGCGGCATGAAGATATGCGCCTTGCAGCCCAGGCGCTTCGCCGCCAGAGCCACACCCTGGCCGTGGTTCCCGGCAGATGCCGCCACCACGCCCTTGGCTCGCTGCTCCGGGGTAAGCTTGGCCATGCAGTTGTAGGCACCGCGCCACTTATAGGCCTTAATCGGCCCCAGATCCTCGCGCTTGGCAAAAACAGTTGCGCCTACCTCCGGCAGGCAGATTTCCTGCATCGGCGTGGGACTCCCCACAGCATAAACGCGCTGGCGCGCCTGCAGTATCTCATCGAAAAGCTGGTCTTTCAGTGTGCTCATAGCCTTGTGCGCGCCATTGTACATTACTCCCGCAGCCCGCGCAAGCGCGGAGTGTGTAATCCAGATAATTTTCACGTATCCCTGAGATTTCATAACGCGTTGGAATAATTAAATTTCAAGCGGACAAAGTATAGCGCATTTGATTCAACGGCTGGTTATTCATGAGGTTGATGTATTGTAGCATGGTGAATAGAGTCACTTTCGAAATAATTCGCGTAAAAAGGCCTATTTGAGA
>JAFSFD010000048.1 GCA_017435365.1 Akkermansia sp.
CTTCGGGCTCGTGCTACGGCACAAAGCCGCCGCGCGGTACATTAGACTTGCATCATAGCAAATATAATGATACAAAACTCACGCGCAAAAGTGTAACCTATGTAGTTGAACTAAAGTGTTACCCATGTGAGTGGCGCGCCCGGGCTTCTCACCCCCCCCACCCCGCTGCACGGCGCAGTTCCCGCCAGTGCCGCAGCCAGCCCGGCGGGCATATCCTCTCTCCATCCGCCCGTCTTGCTGTGCTGCGGCAGGATATAAATCGCCCGCTCCCGCAAATCCACCTGCGCCCAGGTCAGCCGTGCCACCTCGTGCGGACGAATCCCGGAATACAGCATCATCCCCACCGCCGCCGCACAACTGCCACCTTGGTGGGCCTGATTATATCATGTCCAATTAAATAAGTCCGGCTTAATAATCATCCATTGAATACCAAGGCTCCATTGATTCTTCCGTCGCACACTTCAGCCGTGTTGGTGAAATAATGATACTGTGCCGTGGGCGCCTGCTACTCAATGACTGCCGCCAGCTGGGAAATGGCGTAGAGCGGCAGCTCGGTGAGCAGTGTGGCGGGGTGAGCGTGTTGAGGCGTCTTGAACTCGTATTCACTGGTGGAATAGGGGCGCAGGGAGGTACGGACGGCATGGCGCGGCTGGAATCGCTGGCAGTAGACCAGCAGACTGCGGGCCCGCAGATTGCCGCCGCTCTTGACTTCGATGGGGATGATATTGCCACGGAGTGTACAGAGGAAATCCACCTCGGCCTTGGCGTTCTTTTCTTCGCTGGCCCAGTAACAGGGCGCCAGGTCGCACATGGCGCGAAGTTCCTGCTGCACGAATTGTTCTGCCAGAGCACCTTTGAATTCGCTGAAGATATCATCACCGTCCAGCAGGGTGCCGGCATCCAGCCCGCTGACGGCGGATAACAGGCCGACATCCAGAAAATACACCTTGCTGATGCCGCTTTCCCAGTAGGACGACATGGGCAGAGCCGGCTTTTTAATACGGGGCACGGGATGAATCAATCCGGCATCCTGCAACCAGCGCAGGGGAATTTCCAGGGCTTTGCGGCGGGCACCATCGTAAACATCGCTATAAACAAAGCGTTTGTTTTCCCGGGCCAGCTGCTGGGGCACAGAGTCCCACACCATATTCAGCCTGGGTTGGGATTCGGTTGGCGCGTGTTTGCTGAAATCCTCGCGGTAGTCTCGCAGCAAATTGAGCTGAGCCTGCCGTACTTCTTCAAAATTCCGCAGTTTATCGTATACCTGCACCACGCCGGGCATTCCACCCACGTACAAATAAGTGCGCAGATGGCGGATGTAGAGGTCTTCAAAGTGGTTGATGAGTTTCCAATCCCGTTTCTGCAGCAAAGTCGCAAGCTGGGCTTGCCCGGTGGCTTCCAGAAACTCGCAGAAACTCATGGGGTACAGATTCAACCGGTCAACCTTTCCGACGGGAAATCCCGTGCCCACATGGTCAGCCACCCCCAGCAGAGAACCAGCCGCCACAACAGCGTATTCCCTGGCCTCCTCACAGAAATACTTCAATGAGGTGAGTGCGGCGGGGCATTCCTGAATTTCGTCCAGAATGATGAGCGTATTCTGCGGTTCGACAACGCATTTACCTTCGATGGAAATGGCCTCCAGCAGACGCGGGATATCAAAGTCTATGCTGAATGCGCGACGCGCTCGTTCGCTGTTATCAAAGCGGATGTAGGCCACGTTTTTGAAATGCAGACGGCCGAATTCCTGCATGAGCCAGGTTTTCCCCACCTGGCGCGCCCCCATCAGCAGAAGAGGCTTACGAAAGGGGTGAGCCTTCCATTTTTTCAGCTTCTCTATTGCGTATCTTTTCATGGCCTCTATTGTGTGTTCATAGTTATATTCTCTTTTTGATTCACTGTCAACACCAATTTGCAAAAACCCAAGGTTAAATTCAGCGTTAGCGTTGCAAAAACCCAAGGTTAAATCCGGAACCAGCGTTGCAAAAACCCAAGGTTAAATCCGGCACACGTGTTACAAAAACCCAAGGTTAAGCTTCTCCAAGCGTCCGCGCCAACGGCGTGGACGCAATAGGAAACGATATTCCGGCCTGCGGACGGAACGATATTTTTGCCTGTCGGCAAAAACGATATCCATGCTGCGCATGGACGATATTCAGGCCGATGGCCTGAACGTTCAAGGCGAAAACGCAAAACGCGCTTGCACTCGCGAGCGGGCTCATGTAGAATGCAAAGCATACCATGCAGCGCGTACTTTCTTTTCTTGCTCTTTCCGTTTTGCCGGCCGCGGCACAGTCGATTGCCGATGACCAGGCCTTTGCCGATGCCGTGAAGCAGTTTCTGCCCGCACCAGCGACCGCAATGCCGGTGAAGAAGGTGGAACTGACCTTCACGCCGGATGCCCCGCGCGCAGAAAACACCGCCCCGGAGGCTCACCCGGAGGCCTACGCCCGATTCATCGGCCACCTGGACCAGCAGCTGAAGGATAACACTTACGATTTCTGCATGGCGCTGCGCGAAATTCTGGAAGCCACGAATGATGAGTTCGCCGTGATGAGCTGGATGGAAAAAGCCGCAGCAGAGGGCAATGCGGTGGCGCTCCAGTTCGTGGGCGACCGGCGGCTCACCCGCGTGGCGCGCGACAAGGTGCAGGCCCCGGAGGTCAAAGAGGCCTATGCCATGGTGCGCAAAGCGGCAGATGCCGGGTATGATGCCGCCAAAATCAATGTGTTCATGTGCATGAAAATGGGTATCGGCACAGAGCAGGATGAAAAAGGGGCAGACCAATACATGGTCGAGGCCTGCCGCAGCGGCAACATGATTCCGCGCTACAAGTGGCTGCAGATGAACGGCCGCCTGCGCAGCTGGGAAGACCGCGAGCGCCCGGAGGTGGCAGCGGAAATCAACCGTGGCAACCACCACGTGCTCTATTATCTGGCCGGCATGGCCCCCAGCGCGGTTGACCAGGTCGGCATGCTGCGCCAGGCCGCAGAAAAGGGAAACCCGGAGGCTCTGTATGCCCTCTCGGCCCTGAGCTCCAGCAAGGCGCCGAAGGAAAGCTACACGCTGCTGAAAGAAGCGGTGCGCCTGCACAGCGCCGACGCCCTCTTTGCCATGGGTTCTGCCATGACGGATGGCAACCCGGAAAACCCCATTCTGAAAGAAGCCGGGGTGGAGCACAACGATGCCGCCGGTCGCGCCTTCATCAAGCTCGCTTCCATGATGGGGAATGCCTCTGCCAGTTTCTGGCTGGGCAGCGTGAATTACCACGGTAAATGCGGCGTTCCGGTTGATAAGAAACGCGCCTACCGGCACTTCGACAACGGGGCGCTGGGCGGCAATCCCACCTGCGGCACGGCAGCGGGTATCATGCTGCTGCGGGGTCTCGGCATTGAGCAGGATACGCGCAAGGGGCTCTTCTATCTGAATGTGGCGGCAAATGCCGGAGTGCCGCATGCCGTCATCATGCTGGCCTACGCCCAGCACGCAGGGCTCGGGCTGCCCGCTGATACGAAGGCCGCCTGCAAGCTGCTGCAGGAAGCCGCCGCCATGGGCCAGAAACGCGCCTACGTCTACCTCGCCTACCTCACAGCCCAAGGTGGCCACAACCAACCCGCCGACCCGAAACTGGCCGAGCGATTCGTGCGCATGGCCGCGCTCGACATGAAGGACGAAGCCAGAACGCTGTACGACAAGCTCATGGCCGAGGGCTGGAACCCGGAGCCCTGATTCCGCCGCCGAGCATCCCCGGAATTGGGGAAAGTTGCTCGATAAATTGATGTTTGTCGTTGTCGGGGCACGGGACTTCAGTCCCGAAATAACGGTGCTTCCAATCGGGACTGAAGTCCCGTGCTCCGCAAAAACATTATCGATGCTCCTGTTTCACACAAAATCTTTGGGCGCCTTATGGCACTTTTGCGTCAGCCGACAGAGACGGCTTGACTTAGGGCATGTATACCATTAAAATAGTCACATGAACAATCAAACATACCCTGAGAACGGCCAGCTGCCGGTCGCAAACAGTGCAGCGCTCGCAAAAGCTTTCCTCAACAAGGTCTATCTGTGGATGGCCGTGTGCATGCTGATTACGGCTGGTGTGGCCGCCTACACCGCGCAGGATGCCCAGAGCCTCATGTGGGCTGCCAAGAATTCCTGGATTGTCTGCCTTGGCACGCTCGGTATCATCGTGTTCATGAGCTTCGGGGCCAACAAGCTCTCCACCGGGGCACTCACCATTATGCTGCTGGCCTTCGCCGGCATCCAGGGGCTGCTCTTCGGGCCCGTTCTGGTGGTGTACGGCATGGATTCCGTGGCCAAGGCCTTCGGCTGCACCGCTGCCATGTTCGGTGGCATGTCCATCTATGGGGCGGTGACCAAGCGCAACCTGAGCACCATGGGCCGCACGCTCTTCATGCTGCTCATCGGTCTCCTGGTCGCCATGATTGTGAACATCTTCTGGGGCAACAGCATGCTGGATTTCGGCATTTCCTGCGCCGGCGTGGTCATCTTTGCCCTTTTCACCGCCTATGACACCCAGCGGCTGATTGAGCTGGGCACCTGCGAGGATGAAACCGTGCGCAGCAAGGGAGCCGTGCTGGGTGCCCTTTCCCTGTATCTGGACTTCATCAACCTCTTCCTCATGCTGCTGCGCTTCTTCGGTCGCCAGGAATAATCCTACCATTTTCCACAACATATGGAGCGTCTCTCTACACTGGCCTGTGAGGCTGCTGAATCCCTGCTCACCCCGCTGGGATTCAGCTTCACCCTGAGCACCGAGCCCTATGAGGACGGCATCTCCCTGCTCATCGAAAGCCCGGATGCCCGCTTTCTCATCGGCGAAGAAGGCGACCGGCTGGATGACCTGCAATACATGGTGAACCGGCTGGTGCAGGCCAGATGGGGAGATGCTCCGCGCGTGCGCGTGGATTGTGATAACTACCGCGCCCGAGCCGAAGCAAAGATGCTCCGCCGCGCCCGCTCCCGTGCCGAGCGTGTTCTGAAAACCGGCAAACCGCTTCTCATGGAAAAGCTGAATGCTTACCAGCGGCGCCTGGTTCACAACGATCTGGCCACGATACCCGGTATCGTCACACAATCAGAAGATACCGACTCCCGATTCAAGCGCATCACCATCAGCCGCGCCGAGTAAGCATGAACACGCTCCGCCTCATAGCCGTAATTTTCTGCACAGTCCTGCTGGCATGGGGCGAGGAGTACACAGTTTATTTCCAACAAGGCACCAGCACAACGAGCATTGCTAAAAGTCTGGCGCCGCTCCGTGCGGCTGTGCCACAGGCAGAGTGCCGCTATGTGGTGCTTGAGGATGAAGCAAAAAGCATGGCAGAGGCCATCAACTCAGCCAATGCCCTCAAAGCCGGAGTAGAGGAGCTGCCCTGCCTGGTCATCAGCGATGAGCGCGGGGCCTACGCCGCCATCCCCCTGCCCCGCCTGAATGCCACCGCGCTGGAATCTGCAAAATCAGCCGCCACGGCTCCCGATCGTGAACAGAAAGCCCGCCAGCGCACGTTCGAAGCCCAGCAGTATCTGCTCTTTGCCCGGATGCAATTTATTTCTCCGCTGGAGGGTGATGCCCTGCAGCAGTGCCTGAGCAGCTGCCGCGCGCTCATGGAGCACCCCTTTGCCACCCAGGCGGATAAGCAGAGGCTCGGGTTCCTCTGCCTCTACCCCCTGCTTATGCGCGAGTACGCCAATATGTACACCGGCGCCCACACCCCTGCTTCCGAAGCCAAACTGCTGGAAGCCATCGCTGCGCTTGAAGCTGCGCGCGACCTCGACCGCAACTCCGATTTCGGTAAAAAAGCCTACGCCGAGCGCGAGCGCCTGCGCACCGCCCGCCGCCAGGCCCGCACTATGGAGTGAGTCCGGGTAAATTATCATTTTCAGTAATGGATACGCTGCATTTTTTCACAAAGGAGAACCAGCTTTCACTGCGGGTGACTAAAACAAACAAGCTCCAGTTCTGCTACCTGGGACAACGGCTCAGTACCCCGGATGACGCCCTCATCTCACCCTCGGTGGAATGGCCACTATACGCCACAGATTTTGATTCACGTGGCCAATGGGGCAACCACTCCGGCGAATATGCCCTGCACCTGCGCTATGGAGATGGCACACAGGGCTGCGACCTGCAATACCTGCACCATGAAGCCACGGAGAATGGAGCCATATTCGTCCTGGCAGACCCGCTGCACCCCGATGTACAAGTGGAGTTGAACCTGGCAGTATACGCCGAGGAAGACACATATATACTGACACCGCGCATCACCAACAATTCAAACAAGCCAATACTCTTATTACAAGCAGATTCCGCCGCCATACCCTGTTATTCAGACACCTATCATCTGAGCACATTCCGAGGCGGCTGGAGCGGCGAAAACTACATGCAGCAAGAGTCCATCTCCCGTGGCAACACGCTCTCTGTGGGCAGCACCACCGGCATCAAGACCGCGCAGGAAGGCACGCCCGGGTTCCTGCTCTCGCTGGGTGGTCCCGCGCAGGAAGTGGGGCGTCCCTGCCTCCTGGGCGGCCTGGCCTGGAGCGGAAATTATGAACTGAGCTTCAAGCATAGCACCTATGGTCACCTCTACCTGCGCATGGGGCATGACTTCAGCCACAGCCCCTATGCGCTGCCTGCCGGCAAGAGCATTCCGCTGCCTTCCGCAGTGCTGATATTTAGTCACCTGGGAGCTGCGCATGCCAGCCGATGCATGCACCGCTACCTGCGGCGCCATGTGCTGCCGCATGGGCAGGAAACGCGCCGCACCCTGCTCAACAGCTGGGAGGGTGTGCATTTTAACGTGCACGAGCCCACCCTGCAGGCCATGATGCAGCGGACCGCAGCGCTGGGGGTGGAACTTTTCGTCATGGACGATGGATGGTTCGGGAAACGGTGTAATGACACTTGTTCACTTGGTGATTGGGAGCCAGATGAAGAAAAGCTTCCCCACGGCATCCGGGGGCTCACCGACTTCGCGGCGCACTGCGGCATCGACTTCGGCCTGTGGATGGAACCGGAAATGGTCTGCCCCGCAAGCGAGCTATACAAAGCACACCCGGAATGGGCCATCCGGCTGCCGGGCATTCCCCCGCGCGAAGAGAGGCACCAGCTCGTGCTCGATTTATCCAACCCGGCCACAGGCATCGATGCCCCCGTGCGCCGCACCCTGGCAGAGAATCCGGGCATTTCCTACATCAAGTGGGATTGCAACCGGAAAATGAGCGATACCGGCTCCACCCACCTGCCAGCAGAGCAGCAGGGCAACCTCTTCTTCGACTACATCTCGAACTATTACGCCACCATGCGCCGCCTGCGGCAGGAATTCCCGGGCGTCACCTTCCAGTGCTGCTCTGCCGGCGGCGGCAGGCTCGATATCGGCGCCGCCGCCTTTCACGAGGAATTCTGGCTTTCTGACAACACCGATGCCTGCGACCGCCTGCGCATGCAGTGGGCAGCATCCTACTTCTTCCCGGCCAATGCCATAGGCTGCCATGTGACCGCCAGCCCGAACTGCTACACCGGGCGGGAAACTTCACTCAAATTCCGATTCGACGTAGCCCTGGCTGGCCGCCTTGGGCTGGAGCTCGACCCCCGTACCCTCTCCGATGACGAGATGCAGGAAATCCGCAGCCGCGTGGCGCTGGCAAAAGAGCTCCGGCCCATCACCCAGCTGGGCGAGCTGCACCGTCTGGTCTCCCCCCACGAAGGGCCGGACTGCGCCCTGCTCTACACCCACGAGGGCCAGGCCCTGCTCCTGGCCTACACCACGCAGCGGGTCTACACCGACCAGCACACCCGCATCTCCCTGCGCGGGCTGAATCCCGCAGCCCGCTACACCATCACCGAACTCGCCCCGGATTCCACCGGCACGCACTGCCCGCTGCACGGCACCACCCTGGGCGGCGACGCACTGCTCTCCACCGGCATCCCCATCCGCTGGACACGGCCGCAGCAATCCTGCGTGCTGCTGCTCACTCCGCAGTAAACTTTAATCGAAAAAACAGGCTCGCGTCAAGCGAGCCTGTTTTTGTACAATCTTCCGGTCGTGCTTACTTAGTCTTCCAACCGCCACCCAGCTGGGTGTAGAGGGTGGGCACGCAGGCAGCGTACTGGTAGCGGTAAGCGGCCAGCTGAGTCTGCGCGGGGAACAGGCCCTGCTGGGCAGTGAGCACTTCGTAGTAGCTGGCCAGGCCCTGCGCATAGCGGGCCTTGGAGAGCTTCACGCTTTCCTGATAGGCAGCCACGGCCTGCTCCTGCTTCTTCATGATGTCGCGCAGCTTGGCGCGCTGCACCAGAGTGGTGGAGATTTCAGCCAGGGCAGAAAGCACGGTCTGCTCATAATCAGCCTTGGCGGCCAGGAAGGCATCGCGCTTCGCCTGCTCATTGGCGCGCAGCTGACCAGCATTGAACAGCGGGCCGGTCAGGTTGGCGCCGATACCCCAGCCATCATCACTGCGGGACATACCGTGGCGCAGGTCGGGGGTGGCAATACCAGCCAGGCCGGTGAGGCTGATGCTGGGGAAATAGCTGGCAATGGCCACACCGATTTCCGCGTTGGCTGCGCGCAAATCCTGCTCAGCCGCGCGGATATCCGGGCGCCGGGCAATCACATCTGCCGGAATACCGGCAGCCACGCCACTGGCATTGGCAAAGGCCATCATGTTACCGCCGCGGGCAATGGAGCCGGGCGCGCGCCCCGCAAGCACGGAAAGCGTGTTCTCCATCTCGGCAATCTGCATCTCCAGGTTCGGAATCTGGGCCTCAGCTGCAGAAAGAGCGGCCTGCGCGGAAGCAGTCTGCAGGCGGTCAGCCACGCCACCCTCAAGCTGGTTTTCGAAAAGGGTGAGAGATTCGCGGTAAGAGGCCACGGCCTCATGGGCAATCTTCAGCTGCTCATCCAGCATGATGAGGCGGAGGTAGCCATTCGCCACCTGCTTCATGAGGGAGATGCGCATGCTGTTCAGGCTTTCCTCTGCTGCCAGGGCCTGGGCCTCGGCACTCTCCACCCCCTTGCGGGTCTTGCCCCAGAGGTCGAGCTCCCAGGAGGCACTCAGACCGGCGGCACCGGGAATCTTGTGCTCATCTGCCGTGGCCACGGTAGCCGGGGAGCTGGCGCCCTGGCTGCCCTGGGCCAGATAACCGATGGACGGGAAGAGCGGAGCACGGGCAATCGTGATATAGCGCTTGGCGGAGTTCACGTTGTGCATCATGGCCTCCAGGCTGCGGTTGCTGGTAAACACATCGTCCAGCAGCTTCTGCAGGTTATCATCCTTGAGCACCTGCTGCCAGGGTAAATCTGCCATGGTGCTGCCGGCCACGCCCACACCGCGGAACTCGGCGGGAACGGGCATCTCAGGCGTGGACCACATGGGACCGAAGGAGCAGGATGCCACAAAACCGGCCACTCCTGCAAGGCTGAGAATTAAAGTACGTTTCATGTTGATTGTATGATATCAATTTGGTTGATATTGTCAAGTGTTTTTCTTTTGTTATTCATCATCCTTATGAGCGGCCAGGTATTCGCGGGCGCCGACTTCATCCGGATCCTCACCCAGCGTCACCAGGTTGAATCTGATACGGAAGAGGCGCATGATGAATACATAGGAACAGGGGATGAGGAACACACCCACCACCGTGGCCACAGTCATGCCGATCACCACCACGGTACCGATGGAGCAGCGGGCAAGCGCACCGGAGCCGCTGGCCAGCATAAGCGGCACGCAACCCAGGATAAAGGCCAGAGATGTCATCAGGATGGGGCGCAGACGCAGGCGGGCGGCGGAGAGCGTGGCGGCGAGCAGGTCCTTGCCGCGCTCCATTTCGAGGTTGGCGAACTCCACGATGAGAATGGCATTCTTGGCCGCCAGACCCACCAGCATCACCAGCCCCACCTGGGCATACAGGTTCAGCTCCAGCCCCATCCAGTACAGACCGGCATAGGCACCCAGCACGGCGACAGGCACTGTGAGGAACACAGAGATGGGCAGGGTCCACTTCTCATAAAGGGCCACCAGAATGAGGAAGGCGAACACCGAGGACATGGCAAAGATGGTCGCCAGGCCTGTGCTGTTGCGCACCTTGTTCTCCTGGAAGGACATATCCTGGTAATCCATGCCCACCTTGGAGGGGTCCATGGTTTCGGCATACACGGTCTCCATGGCCTCCATGAGCTGCTGGGTGGAGAATCCGGGGCGCGGCATCACATTCAGCTTGGCGGAGTTGTAGATATTGTGGTGCATCACGAACTCGGTATCGGCAATATCCTTGATATTCACCAGCGCCGAGAGCGGCACGCGCTCGCCGTCCTGGTTGGTCACGAAGAAGCCGTCCATTTTGTCCAGGCTCACGCGGTCGGCACCCTGGGCCTGCATATAGACCTGCCACTGCTGGCCGAAGGCGTTGAAGAAGTTCACGAAGGCAGAGCCGTTGTAAGTAGCCAGCAGGTTGTTGGCCGCGGCAATCTCCACGCGGTGGAACTTGCACTTCTCCTTATCCAGCTCCACAAACTTCTGCGGAGTATCGGCCATCATCATGTCCATGCACATGGCCACCTCCGGGCGTTTGCGGGCGGCCTCCTCGAAGCGGAGCACCTGCTCACGCAGGAATGGCACGCCCTGGCCTTCCAGGTCATTGAGCACCATGGTCACGCCATTGGCCGTGCCCACGCCGGGGATGGCCGGGGGCATGAGCACCATGGCCATGCCATCCAGCGCGGCGGCATGCAGGCGGCCCTGGATGCGCTGCTGCACCTCGGCAGCGGTCTCAGGGCGGTCCTTCCAGTCCTTCAGCTCAATGAAGGCGATACAGGCACCGGGGGTCTGCACGCTGTTCAGGATGTTGATACCCACCACCGTGGTCAGGTTCTTCACCGCAGGGTCAGAGAGAGCGTTCTCGAATTTCTTATTCTCCGAGTATGCCACCTGCATGGAGGTATCCGGTTTCATCACCAGAGCCGCCAGCAGGAACCCCTGGTCTTCATCCGGCAGGAAGGCCTTGGGAACCATCTTCGACATGGGCACAATGGCCACCCAGAAGAGCAACAGCAACGGCATGGAGATAATGAGCTTGCGGCAGAGCCCGCCGCAGATCTTCACATACACGTTCGCGGTGCAGTCATAGCACTTATTGAACAGATTATAGAAGGGGCGGAAGATGCTGCGCTGCTGCCGGGTCGGCTTGAGCATGAGGGCGCACAGCGCCGGCGAAAGCGTGAGGGCGTTGAATGCCGAAATCAGCATGGACACGGCGATGGTGATGGCAAACTGCTTGAACAGCGTGCCGGTGATACCCTCCAGCAGGAGCGAGGGCAGGAACACGGCCGCCAGCACCAGGGCAATGGCGATAACCGGGCCGCTCACCTCCTGCATGGCCGCAAAGGAAGCCATGCGCGGGTTGAGCCCCTTGTCGATGTGATGCTGCACGGCTTCCACCACCACGATGGCGTCGTCCACCACCAGGCCGATAGCCAGCACCATACCCAGCAGGGAAATGGTATTAAGCGAGAAGCCCAGCAGAGGGAACACACAGAATGTGGAAATAAGCGACACCGGCACCGCAATGAGCGGAATGAGCGTGGCACGGAAATTCTGCAGGAACATGAACACCACCAGGGCCACCAGCACCACAGCCTCAATGAAAGTGCGCTTGATTTCATCAATCGAGTAGCGCACAGCGGTGGTCGTATCCAGCGAGACATCGCCGGTAATACCCTGGGGCATGATGGCAGCCTGCTTCTCGAAGGTCTTGCGCAGGCGATCCACCGTGGCAATGGCATTGGAACCGGGGGTCTGGAATATCACCACTGCCGCGGAAACCTGGCGGTTCAGGCGGCCGGTGGCAGAATAGTTGGAGGAGCCCAGCTCCACCTTGGCAATATCCTTCAGGTAGATAATCTCATCCCCCACCTGGCGCACGATAATATCCTCGAACTGCTCGGGGGAGCTCAGGCGCCCCTGGGTGCGGATGGAAATGGTCTTTTCCTGGCCATCGGGCACGGGGTCGGCACCCACCTTGCCACCGGGGTTGGTGGTATTCTGCGCAGCGATTGCGGCGCGCACCTCAGCGATGGAGATGTTGTAGTGGGTCATGATGTTCGTATCCAGCCAGATACGGATGGCATAGCGACCGGCGCCATACACCGTCACCTCGCCCACACCTTCCACGCGCTTCAGCTCATCCACCATCTTCACCTGGGCGTAGTTGGCCAGGTCCACAGAGCTGTAGCTGCCGTCCGGAGAGGTAAGCGAATAAATGATAAGGGGCAGACCGGGCTGCTGGCGGATAGTCACGCCGGAGTTGAGCACCTCGGTAGGCACCTGTGACTGTGCCTGGCCATAGCGCATGTTGGTGAACACCTGGTCCAGGTCGGGGTCGGTGTCCGGGTTGAACACCACCTGCAGGGAATACACACCGTTATTCGAGGAAACGGAGGTCATGTAGTCCATGCCCTGCACACCGGAGATTTCACGCTCCAACGGCGTACCCACGGAGTCTGCCACCGCCTGGGCATCCGCACCGGGGAACATGGCCATGAGCTGGATGGTGCGCGGCGTAATCTCCGGGTACTGCGAAATCGGGAGATTCATGAGGCACACCATGCCCAGCAGCGTCGTCACCACGGCAATCACCGTGGCAATAACGGGATGTTTAATGAAAAACGGACTCATGGCGGGAGTTATTCTGCGTCGTTATCCGTGGTCACGGATTCCACGGTGGTGGTGGGCTTCTCGTAGATGAAGGGCTGGGGCACCACGGTGCCGAACCCGCCCTGTGCACCGGCCTTGCGCATGCCGGCATTGGCCAGGGCATACTGGGCCGCCATCTGGCCGCCGCCCACGATGACCTGGGCATCTTCCACGTTCTCGATTCCGGCTTCCTTCAGGGTCTCGGCAATGGGCTTGACCGTGCCGGTCACCACCTGCATGAGCATGGGAACCACGGTACCATCGCCATTCGGCATATCCAGCACCAGTTCCTTGCCCAGCTTCACATCAATACCCAGCGGGGTGTTATCCGGTGCCACCACATAGATGAAGCGGTGGTTCATGGAGGAAATGAGGGCACGGGCCGGCACCAGCAGAGCATCCTTGATTTCGCCGGTTCTGGCCTGCACACGCACGGCGGCACCGGTGCGCAGTTTCAGCTGCGGATTCGGCACATAGCCCACAAACTTGACCGTGCCGGTGGACTGGCTGATTTCGCTGTCCACAGCGTGCACCGTGCCCTTGTGTTCAAACACGCTGCCATCCTCCAGAATGAGGTCAAACTCCTTCACCGGGCTCATCTTGTCCGGAAGGTCATAGTATTGCTCCCCCTGGGCCTGCTGGTTCATCTGGCGGGCGGGCACCGAGAAATCCACGCGAATGGGGTCGATGGAGGACATGCGGGTCATCACCACCTGCCCGGCGGCCACAAAATCACCCACGCTCACGTTGGACTTGGTGGCCAGTCCCTTGAACGGTGCGCGGATGGTGCAGCGGTCCAGGTTCAGCTTCGCCATCTGCGTAGCGGCCTCTGCCTGGGCTACCTGGGCTTTCGCCATGGCCAGGGCTGCCTCGCAGCGGCGCTTGGCATGCTGCGCATCCGTAAATTGCTTTTCAGAAACAGAGCCGCTCTCCACAAGGGCTGAGAATCGCTCCAGGTCTTTCTGCGCCTGCTCATCTGCCACCTGCGCCTGCAACACCCCCGCTTTGGCGGCGGCCACATTCGCCAGAGCCTGGTCATACGCGGCCTGATAGTTGGAGGGGTCGATGCGGAAGAGCACCTCGTCCTTCTCGCACAGGGAGCCGTGCCAGTACACCTGCTCCAGCAGCTTGCCGGATACCTCAGGGCGGATATCAGCCTGGTCCACACCGCGCAGGTGACCGAACCAGGTGGAGGTCAGGTCCACCGTGCGCTTCTGCAGCGGCATCACGGTCACATTGATGGGGGCCATTCCCTGCCGGGATGTCTGGGCCCCTGCTTTATCCTTGCATGCCACCAGAGTGGTGCATGCCACCAGCCCGCCGAGGGCTATCATTACTATGTTGCTTGCTTTCATTGATGTTCAGTTAACGGAGCCGGCGGCTCCGTGGTTAAAGTGTTGTGGTAAATCCGTTCAAGCATGCGGCGCAGCTGCTCTGTCTCCGCTGCGCTGAAGCCGCTCATCAGCTGCTCTTCAAAGCCGCGCATCGCTTCCCGCGCCTGCGCGTGCATGCGGTAAAATTCTTCCGTCAGGTAGGCATGCTTCACCCGGCGGTCACTGCTGTCAAATGCAGTGCGCACATACCCCTTCTCTTCCAGCCGCTGCAAAAGCCCCTTCACCGTGGTGTGGCTCACCCCAAGGTAATGCTCTATATCCCGCTGCGATACTCCGGCACCGCCCCGGCTCTCCAGATACATAAGCAAGCGACACTGCGGGGCTGTTACCCGCAGTGTGCCGACTCTCTGCGCAAATATTGCATCTGCACGGTCCGACACCATCTTCATAATGAATGCCGGGTGTTTCTCTCTGGGAAAATCGTGTACCATCCGCCAGTTAGGAAGCATGCTTCACATTTCGACAGAAGTATACCAGAGGGCGTCGACATGTCAAGAATTTTGACGCAACGTCTCGCCAGGAATCAGGCCTTTTTCTTTCCTTTGCGATAACGGGCGCAGACGGAGACAAAATTCTCTCCATTGGCCAGCTCATCCAGCATGGCGTCCCGTGTTTCCAATGCGGCCGCCAGAGACGCCTCGGAACTTTCATGCTCACGGTCTGTGAAATAACGGACGAAGGTCTCCTTCCTGCGAGTAATACATAAACGCCAGCCGCAGAAGGTATTGCGTGTTCCTTTCTGGCCATTGTAGCGGGTGATGTAGCGGTGCATTTCCATAGATTAGTGTAGGCGGATTCTAACACCCAGCCGTGCCTTGGTCAAGATTTTTATTTGAATTCTTCAAAGTTTTCAATTTTCAATGACCATTTTTATTGACAATCATTCAAATACTGTGCATAATGGGAACGTATGCCGAACACTCAGGAAGTTACAGTACCGTTGATTGACAAAATGCGCGCCATCACAGACCACATCAACCGCGCCGGCGTGGTCGCGATGACAGATTCCATGCGCAAGAAACTGGCCAAACTGAGTGTGCGTCAATGTGCCGTGCTGGCCAACATCCGACGCTACACCATGGTCCACCCGGAAGGCGTACCGATGAGCCAGCTGGCAGAGCGCGTGGGCATGTCGCCCTCTGCCGCATCGCACATGATAGACAGCCTGATGGGCCAGGGGCTGGTGGAGCGCCACCAGAGTCCCACAGACCGCCGCGCCGTGCTGGTCACCATCGCCAAATCCTTCATGGCGCCAACAGCCGCCATCGACAAGGCGCAGACAGCCGCCATTGAGGAGCTGCGCTCCCACCTGACGGAGGAGGAACTGCGCATCCACGAGCGGGTGATAGAAAAGCTCTACGCAGCCGTGCTGGAACGCGAAGGGATTTAACCCTCAGCTTTAGCAGGTCAGCGCATTGGTGGCGAGGCCGGCCAGTGCCGTTTCACGATAACCGGCGGAGAGAGCTCTGCCGGTTTCGTTCATAGTGGCAATCACGCTGTCCAGGCTCACAAAGTGGGTGCCATCACCGCGCAGAGCCAGGCGGGCGGCATTCACCGCTTTCACGGCACCGATGGCGTTGCGCTCGATGCAGGGCACCTGCACCAGCCCGCAGACCGGGTCGCAGGTGAGCCCCAGGTTATGCTCCATAGCAATTTCCGCAGCATTGGCCACCTGCTCATTGGTGCCCCCCATAGCGGCGGTCAGCCCGGCAGCAGCCATGGAGCAGGCCACGCCCACCTCACCCTGGCAACCCACCTCGGCACCGGAGATAGAAGCCTTCGCACGATACAGCGAGCAGATGGCAGAAGCCGTGAGCAGGAATATCTCTATACCATGCTCTCTACCTACCGTAGCATCCTTACGGCCAAAGCGTTCGTAATAACGCAAAACCGCTGGCAGTACACCGGCACTGCCCATGGTCGGAGCCGTCACCACGCGGCCACCGGCGGCGTTCTCCTCAGAAACGGCGAAGGCCCACAGGTTAATCCAGTCGATAATGGTGAGGGCATCCTGCGTATTGTCGCGGAACATCTCGGCCAGTCGGCGGTAAATGCGAGGAGCGCGGCGGGGGAGCTTCAGGCCACCCGGCAGCACGCCCATGGTCTTCACCCCGCGTTCAATCGCCTTATCCATTGTCTGGTAAATTTTACGGATGCGGGAACGGAGTTCCATGCCGGTGGGCAGCGCCATTTCATTGCAGCGCGTCACAGCAGCAATGGTCATATTCTCCCGCTTGCAATGCAGGAGCAACTCCGCGCAGGAATCGAAGGGATACGGCACCGGTAGTGGCGGTTCCGGAAGCTGCTCCATCTCATCACTGCGGCGGATGGCACCGCCGCCGATGGAAAAATACACATCATTCGCAAGCTCCACCTCCCCTGCCCCATAGGCACAGAAGCGCATGCCGTTGGCATGCTCCGGCAGGGTCACATCCTTCTGCAGCACAATATCGCGCATGGCACTGAACGTGATGGGATGTGCGCCATTCAAAAGCAGCTTGCCTGTGGTAGCCAGTTCAGCAATGGCCGAGGTGGCAGACATCTCCATCCTCTCCGCATCCAGCCCCAGCAGACCGTATACCACCGCGCCGGGTGTGCCGTGCCCCACCCCGGTGAGCGCCAGCGAACCATACAGCCACACCCGCACATGCTCCACCTGCTCCAGCACCCCGCGCTCAGCAAGTTCGCGGGCAAAACGCGCCGCAGCCCTCATCGGCCCCATGGTGTGCGAACTCGACGGACCGATACCGATGGAAAACACATCGAAAAAGCTGGTGTACATGACTGGAAATTACACCCACTGCACCGCCAAGTCAAGCGACAACCGCGTTTTAGAACACCCGCCCGACCACTCGCCCCCCAAATTTTGAGTACAGAGTCTGATAAATCGATGTTTAGTGTTCCGACAAAGGTCCAAAGTTCCATTTACCGGGCGGCACGTGCACATTTTAGAAAGGTTCACTGGTTATAAAACTTGCATTCCGCCCATCCCCCCCTTATACTGAACATAAGCTATGACAAATAAGCTACTCAGCGTCATGATAGCCGTTCTCCTTATGCTCAACCTCAGGGCTCAGGAAGAGGTTCCGGAATTCAGTCTGGTTGGCATATGCGAGGGGAAAGACATTCCTTCTTCGTACTACACGCTCCACGCAAAGCACGATGGGCAAAGCATTCACCCGGATTTGCTCTATGCTTGTTTCAGAGTCACAAACACAACAAAGAACCACGATGTATTGATTCACCACGATCGATTCCGGCTTTCCACCTCGCACCTGACTGAAGATGAAATTCTCAACGCAGATGGTCGAGGCGGCTGCGGCATGGCCTATGTGTTGCGCCGCCTGCAGAGCGTAGTCATGAGGCCGGGGGAATCTCTCTGCTTCTTCACCGAATGCACGGACGAGGTATTCACCACTCCATCCGTCTCTCTGCTGGGAACCTACTCACTTGAAGGAGAGAATGGCGGAACACGCCAATTAAACCAACCGCTCAAAAACATCAGGAAAATCACTTTCCCGGATGCAGACTTCGGGCTCATTAAAGTCGATATCCGCAGAGAAAAAGACCCTCATTCTGCTCCGGAAGTTCCATTCTACGCACTTACACTGCGCTGTGATTCTGATTCAGCGGGCTATTTCCTTTGCAACAGGCAATACGGATGCAGAGCAATAGCTATGATATTCCAATTGCGCGAGGGCAGGCTCAGCTATCTGGGAACATTCGGTTCTCAATCCTCGAAAAGAGGTGATGTTTTCCACGCCAGCCTTCTGCCGGGAGACTGCCATATCACAAAGCCTGAACTCATCAGTGTCAGTTCGGTCAATGCACCTGACCCCGAATACCAGGGTATGATGCTACCCGAAGACCTGAGCGACATCATTCTGATACCTCACGAAGGAGGGCTTGCCATCCCGGTAAACGAAAATGATGGTGAGGATTTCTCAGATATCCCCGATGAAGGGTTGACAGGTTCGTGAACTATCAGCCGCCACTAAGCACATAACACCGGGAAAAGCGGTACTTTTCCTGATTCTGCGAGTCCCGCACCACAAAATGCGGCACCGGTTTCCCGGCGCCGCATATATATCCGATTTGCTCAGCCTTACATACCCTTGAGCTCGGCCACGGCGGCTTCGAGCGAGGCGACATCCTGGATGGAGATAACTTTGGCCTCCTTGCAGATGCGACCCATCATGCCAGCAAGGGTGGTGCCGGGCCCCATCTCGATGAAGAGGCGCTCGCCCTTCTCAATGAGGTCCTGCATGCAGGCGGCCCAGCGCACAGAACCGCAGACCTGCTCGCCCAGCATGGCGCGCACATCATCCGGCCCGGTCACGGGGCGAGCCTCAAAGTTGCAGTATACCGGCACGGCGGGGGTGGTCATGGGGGTGGCCTCCAGCTCCGGACGCAGGGCGGTCTGGGCGCTCTTCATGAAACGGCTGTGGTAAGCACCGGCCACGTTGAGCTTCTTCGCAATCTTGATACCGGCAGCCCGGGCACCGGCCACGGCCTTATCCACACCCTCCACAGAGCCGGAAACCACAGTCTGCCCGGGGCAGTTGTAGTTTGCCACGTCAATATCGCACTCGGCAGCCAGCTTGGCCACGGCTTCATCACTGCCGCCAATCATGGCCGCCATGGTGCTGGGCGCCGCCTGGCAGGCTTCCTCCATGAGCGCACCGCGCTTCTGCACCAATTTGAGGCCGTCCTCCATGCTGAAGGTACCGGCTGCGGCGTGGGCGGTGAACTCACCCAGGGATAGACCGGCAGCGGCCACGGGCTCGATATCCACCAGGCTGCTGAGCACTTTGTAGATGGCCAGGCCGTGCAGGTAGAGCGCCGGCTGGCAGTTGCAGGTGCGGGTCAGCTCCTCATCCGGGCCTTCAAACATCACCTTGGTGAGGGAATAGCCCAGCGCCGCATCCGCGGAGTCCATCATCTCGCGGGCGGCGGGGTATGCATCATAAAAATCCTTGCCCATGCCCACTTTCTGGGCACCCTGACCGGGGAAAAGTAATACTGCTTTCATAACGATATGGTAAGATAGGAAGCGCAATCTTTGCAGCTTTGATGGCAGACTAACCGAAAGCTGGAGTAAAGTCAAGCAAATTCTACCGGAACCATAGGTTTCCGGGCGCAGATAGTCTCTGCAGGAGCCGGAAGATTTTTGTGACATTTGTGAAATTCGGGTTGCCAAACGAGATTTTTTAGTGTAGACTCTGGCACTTTTTTGTGCCTGCAAAAAAGTTCAACCAAAAATAACACAAACGAACATGAACCCCGAGATATTATTCTGGATAGTGCCGTTTGCATCCATCGTCGCGCTGGCTTTCGCAGCCAAGTTCTTCTTCGACATGAAGAAGGCCGACGAGGGCAACGACCGCATGAAGGAGATTGCGGGCTATGTGCGTGAAGGCGCCATGGCATACCTCAAGCAGCAGTACAAGATTGTTGCTATCTTCTTCGTCATCATCGCAGTGGTGTTCGGCATCATGGCCTTCTACGGCCTGCAGAACAACATTGTTCCCATCGCATTCCTGACCGGTGGTATCTTCTCCGGTCTGGCCGGCTTCATCGGCATGAAGACGGCTACCTACGCCTCCGGCCGTGTGGCCCAGGCCTGCCGCGATGAAAAGGACGGCCTCAACAAGGGCCTGCAGCTTGCTTTCCGTTCCGGCGCTGTGCTGGGTCTGACGGTAGTGGGCTTCGGCCTGCTCGATATCTCCGGCTGGTATCTGATTCTGGACAACACCGGTCTGGTGGCCGCCGAGGGCATCAGCCGTCTGACCCAGATTACCACCATCATGCTGACCTTCGGTATGGGTGCTTCCTTGCAGGCACTGTTCGCCCGTGTGGGCGGCGGCATCTACACCAAGGCTGCCGACGTGGGTGCTGACCTGGTGGGTAAGGTGGAGGCCGGTATTCCGGAGGATGATCCCCGTAACCCCGCTACCATCGCCGA
>JAFSFD010000049.1 GCA_017435365.1 Akkermansia sp.
ATTGTAGGGGGAACTCTGTCCTGATGGAAGCAGAAAGCCAAAAAATGCGCCAAAATAGGCGCAATTTTTGTCAACGGCTCTCTATGGCTTTACTTCATACTGTCCGGTCTTGTCTTAATTTGAGTTTTTAGAGGTCCCCGAGTTACGAATTACGAAGTAAAAAGTTCCGCGGGCATTCGCCCGCCAGTATGGAATTATTTGATGTACAATGGCGAGCCGTAAGGCTCGCGGAACTTTTACTTCGTACCTCCCACCTCGCACTTCGTACTTTTGCCGGAACGACATATTACCATTTATCGGCCTGCGGGGGACAAAAGCGGCACTCCGTTTCCGGAGTGCCGCTGTACCTTTCTGTTTCTCTAACCTGATTTATATCAGAAGGAAATTTTCTTAGAAGGTGTAGCTGGCGCCCACATTCACACGGTGCTCCTTGGAATCCTCCATGGCGTTGAAACCGTAGTTGGCGCTGGCGCTCCAGCGCTCACCGATGCGGTAGGTAGCGCCGGCTTCAATACCCATGCCCTGGCGGCCGGGGTTCTCACCATCGCCACTCAGGCCATTCATGCGGATAACCGGGTTGCTGCGCACCAGGTCGTTCATGTAGCGGATTTCGCCATTAAAGACCAGCTTCTCGCAGCCGGGCTTGACGATGCCGCCCTTGCCATCGGTCAGGGCAGGTGCGCCCCAGGCCACGTAGCGGGCACCCACACCGATTTCGCCGCGCAGGTTCTGGATGGAGCCGGTCTTCACGCCGTTCACCGTATCGGATTCGCTGGCGAAGTACTCCAGCCCGCCGAACACGCTCATGCAGAGGCGGTCGGTCACCTTCTTGTTCCAGTTCAGGCGGGTGTTGAGCTGCAAGCTATCCTGCTCCCAGTCCATGCCGTTCCAATCGGATTCGGTGTTGCCGTAGGCGGCCACCCAATCCAGGCTCAGGCAGCTGGTGGCGCTCAGCTTCTTGAGGCCATGCTCGCCGTACAGAGCCACGTAGGTGCCCTCCTGGTCCACATCGCGCAGCCCTGCCGGGGATACCTCGCCATCAGCATAACCCACAGCCAGGCCCACTGAGCTGCGGTCTCCCACCTTGGTATCCACACCCACGGCAGCGCCCTTCACGTCGATATCAGCACCATCCATGTCATTGTAGGCGCCGAAGGCGGCTGCCCACACCGTGCCGCGGCCATTGGCAATACAGCCCGTGTTGCTGTGCTGCCCGCGCACGGTGTTCACGAAGGCGCGGCTGGCAGAGGCAATGCCCCAGTTGCCCTGGGCTACGGCATCGGCCTTGTCCTGCTTGAACTTGCTCACCAGCACCAGACTGTTGCCCTGCAGCTCCAGCTCCACCGTGCTGTCGTTGTACACCAGGGTTACATCGCCCATGGTCAGCGTACCGGTGCTGCTCAGCAGCTTGTCGCCCACGCCATAATCGTTATCGGAGAGAGCCAGCGACACACCGTTGCCCAGCGTCAGAGCGCCCTTCACCGACAGTACCTTGCCGTCGTTCAGTCTCACCTTACCACCGTCATTGATGGTCAGGTCAATATCCAGAGACGCATTACCATCAGTCTGCACATCAACCTCATCTGTGGCCATTGAGCCGCCAAGGTCCGCATCGCGCACAAGGGTGCCTTTACCTTTCAGCGTTACCGTTTTGGCCGTAGCCGCACCTTCCACCACCAGCTCATGGCTCACTTCCATGTCACCCTTGTAGTTCTCTGCATTCCGTATGATGCAGCCAGTCACAATCAGCTTGTTGGTCAAGGCATTGCCGCCCATATCGAAGACGCCGCAGCCTTTATCTGTGCTGGCAAGTTCAATAGCGCCGGTGCCGACCGTGGCTCCATCTTCCAGCTTCAGAGTGGCACCGTTAATCACCGTGCCGCCGCTGTAGTCATTATTCGCACCGGAAATCGTGGTTGTACCGCTGGTAGCCTCCACTGAGGAAGTACCGCTGATGGTGCCGGAAATCTCGCCACCCTCAGCGATGATGGAGGAGTCCTTTACGTTACCACTAAGCGTGGAACCTGCCGTGGCGGTAATTTCACCACCCTCCACGTCAACACTCAAATCCGTGCCGCTTGCCATTGTCACCGAAGACTCGTCGGAAAGGGTACCCTTAATCGAGCCCCCGTTCAGCGTGAGGTTCTTAATCGTGCTATTATTTTCCACAACAATGTTGCCACTGTTCATGGTGAGATCTGCCAACTCGCCACTAATCAGGTTGAGCGTGGCACCGTCCAACAAGACGATACCGTTCAGCGTACCGTTCACGAGCTTGCCCTCCTCGTCGATGGCACCCACGTTAATAGTACCGCTGTTTAAAGTGAGAGTACCCGTTTCAACGTCGCCCAAAATGTTGAGAGTACCGCTTGTGCCGTCTGCACCGCTGATCATCGTTATGGAGGATGTGGTGGAGGTCCCATCAAGAGTCATAGTACCGCCCTCAATGGTAATGACTCCTAGGTCGTTGGGGGTTTCCAAGGGGACTCCGTCAAACCTTTCATTACCTGTTTTCACATCAATGTTGACGGTACCACGTTTCAAAGTAATGCCGCTCATAGTGGCATAGTGATTCACGTCAAGTTTGCCACCATCAACCACAGTTGTAAAACCTTTAATGGTACCTTGAGCACTTTCTGACGGATTGCCCATACTAACTGTGGTATTTGCACCAATTGTGAAGGTTCCCGTCTTGCCTTCGGTGAGTGTTTCAAGAACACCGCCCGAAGTAATGCTGATGATGGCAGGGCATGCCTCAGTAGCTTTAACGATGAAACTATCGGTTTTTACATTGCCATATATAGAGAATGTTTTTGCAAAACCTGTTGTTTGACAGATAAATGTAATTGAATCTGATACAAAAGTAGTATACATTTGAAGCTGACAAGCATTGCCAACTGGTGTATTTTTACCAATGTCATAGTTTGTTGGTAAATTTGATTTGATGACAGTATTACCGTCAACAGTAACTGTTCTGTTGCCTGAAGCCATATGTAAATGATTGATTTCCAAATCCCCGCTGATTTTTTCATCTCCACCATCGACGAACAAGTATTTATACGTCACGCCATCTCTTGTAAGTTCTGCAACCTTGGCCTGCGCCATCGTGCAGCTCAGCACGGCCACCAGCAACAATTTCGGTAAATGTAATTTCATAGTCGTATAGAATGATATGGTTTGCGGTTAGAGCGCAAGTAACAGGGAAACGGAACGCGTTTCGTTTACTTGCGGACCGATAATTGTTTACCACTTTTCATGTGCGATATACATCAAAGCTTCCCCAATTGTTCATTCTTAATACTTTCCAATAAGACAAAACTCCCGGCCAAGTGGAATCTCTTTTCTGAATCTGTAACGGTTCCCGCGTAATTTGTTATCTTTTAACTGCTTTTGAGCCATATGCGATTTTTTATCTTGCTATCGCACATGAAATGCGATACGCAGCGAGCGTCGACTGACAATGGAGAGGTGGGAAGAAGAGCATTTTTGTGACACTTTTTATTTCTTATCATCCCAACAGACAAAGAAATTATTTACACGGCCAGCTTCCACGCACACGCGCTTTGCGCTTGAAAGCGGGGCGGCAATCTGCTACAACCGCAGCAACATGAGCAACGCGGGGATGCAGCAAGGCATGAAGCAGAGCATGGTGGCCACCGCCGCCATGCAGCAGTTCATGCGCGCCCTGCAGGCCACCAACATGGAGCTGCGCACGCTCACGACCCAGGCCATGGCGGCCAATCCGGCACTGGAGGAACTGCCGGCGGAGGATGAGGAACGCGAGCAGATGGAGACCGAGGGCACAGCCACCCGGCGGCATGATTTCCTGCTGGATTCACTGACGGAAGCCCCCAGCCTTGCCGCCCACCTGGAGGAGCAAATACACCGCAGCGCCCTGCCCGCCAAGGTGGAACAGGCAGCTCTGCAACTGGTGCAGTATCTGGACACCCGGGGTTATTTCAGCGAAGCTCCTGCCGATATCGCCCGCCAGAACGGCTGGAACGCCAATCTGCTGAACCAGGCGCTCCTGGCCGTGCAAGACCTCGACCCCGCCGGGGTGGGCGCCATTGATTTGCGGGAGAGCCTGATGCTGCAACTGCGCCGCGAGGGTGAGGAAGCCTCGCTTGCCATGCGGCTGATGCAGGATTTCTGGCCGCAGTTGGTGCAGCACCGCTATGCAGACGCCGCCCGAGAGCTGGGCGAAAGCGAACCGGCCGTGGCCGGGGCAGCCCGGCGCATCGCCCAGCTGAATCCCAATCCCGGCGCCGCCTTTGCCCGCGAGGATAACAGCGTGATAGAGCCGGACGTGCTGGTAATCCGCAAGGGGAACGAACTGGAGGTATGCCTGACCAACGCGAACGTACCGCGACTCACGCTCTCTGCCGAGTACCGCGAAATGATGGCCGAACAGGCCGATAAACCGGAAGTGCGTCGCTACCTTTCACGCTGTTTCAGTGAGGGACGCGAACTCATCAAGGCCATCGCGCAGCGGCAAGAGACGATTCTGAAAGTGGCGCAGGAAATCGTGCAGCAACAGCGGGCGTTTTTCCTGCAAGGGCCGGCCAGCCTGGCTCCCCTGCGCATGGGTCAGGTAGCTGACGCCACCGGCCTGCATGTTTCCACCATTTCCCGCGCGGTAAACGGCAAATTCCTGAAATGCGACCGGGGCATTTTTGAGCTGCGTCACTTCTTCACCGCTGACCTGGGCGATGCCGTTTCCCCGGAAGCCGTGCAGGCCCGGCTCCGTGAACTCATTGAGAACGAAGACCCGCGCAAACCGCTTTCCGATGCAAAGCTGGAGCAACTTCTGGCGGCAGAGGGAATCAACATTGCCCGCCGCACCGTGGCCAAATACCGCGACCAGCTGCGCATCCTGCCCGCCGGCATGCGCAAACGCTGATGATGCACTTCTCCATAAACTATTGGGCGTAGGAGTGCATGGATTCAATCTTTGGCAGCAGGTTCACCACCAGGAAAGTGACCACCACCGCAGCAAATCCCAGCAGAAGCAGCGGACGCCGCCACGAGGCAAAGGCCGGGTAACGCTCCACATGCAGGTAGATGAGGTAAATGCACCAGGTGAGCAGTGACCAGGCTTCCTTGATATCCCAGGCCCAATAGCCACCCCAGGCGGCATCGGCCCAGAGAGCCCCGCTCCACAGACCGAAGGTCATGAACGGCAGGGAAAGCCGCACCACGGCATCTGCCGCTGCCAGCCGAGCGTCGCACCGGAACGAGGCCAGCGTGAGCAGCGCCGCCACGGTCATGAGGCCGTAGGAAACCACATAGGCCACCACATGCGGGGCAAACCAGGGGGATTGCAGTGCCGGCATCTGCCGCCAGGCAGCCTGAAGCGGCATGCAGAGAGCCCCCACCAGCGCAATGGCGGAAGCAGCCGCCAGCCAGGCGGTGAGCTCCAGCCCGCGGAAACGGCGGAGGTAATGAGCCGCCGGCACCATGACCAGCGGGAAAAAGGCCAGCACATGCCGCATGTTGCCGAAAGGCGGCGCCTGAGCCAGCACCCAGTCTGCCACAAAAAGCAGGAGAGCCGCTACCCAGGCGACATCAAACGCACGGCGGCAATCCCCGGGCCGTTTCAGCACAGCCGCCAGCACGCTGCCCAGACAGAGCAGCAGCGAGAAAATCGTGAGGGCGTAGACCACAGTAATCATGCCTGTTCCTCCTTTCTCCACCAGCACCAGACCGCAGTGCAGATGATGATACCCACCATGCCGGCAAGCGCAGCAAAGCGACCGGGTGCGCGGCGAGCCTGCAGCAGCACCTCGGTGCCCTCCGCGCTCTGGCGGTAGGAGGAAAGCGAGAAGCGCCAGTCCTTGCAGGCGGTGGGAGTATTCACCCGCAGCTCTTCCTTGCGAAGCTCAGGGCGGCCACGGTGATCCGTAAATATCGTGATATGGGCGCAGTAATCACGCACGGTGCCGGGACGCTGCACCAGCACACGGGCGGGATTTCCCGGCAGCATCAGGAAGGGGTGAGGCATGCCCGGGGCCTGCTTCAACGCGCTCACCGGCCAGCTTTCAGCCCCCAGATGCAGCATATCACCGCGGCGCTCCACCGGCTGCGCCGGGCCGGGGCGCCCGTTTTCAAAGGTATAGATGGTGTAGGTGGCATCATCATAACGCTGCACCGTGAAATCATCCACGCGCAGACGGAAGCCCAGCGGGAAGTGGCGGCCATCATCCAGGAAAAGTTCGGTGAGCTCCGTCTTGCCATCTGCCGGCATCGTAATGGGCATGCGGACCTCATACGCGGCATCCACAAAAGCGCCGATACCGAGCAACGCCACTGCCCAGTGAGCCCCGGCCAGCCAGAGCACGCGCTGGTTCATCACCCGGTAACACAGGAAGCCGAACACCGCCATGAACAACACACCGGTGAGAGCCACACAGCCCATGCCTACGAAGCCGGCCCACATCGGCCCGCCTATCCCGGCATATTCCAGAGCTTTCGAGCCGTACTGAAACAGCATATTGAGCCCCGTAACCGTGAAAAACAGGAAGACAAGCCCGAAAATAAGCTGACCGCGCCGACCGGACGCCAGGCGCCAGCCACCCCACACACAAAGCAACACCACCAGGGCACCCAGCAGCATCATGGCGCCGCTGCGGTACACCTCCGGAGCCCCCAGCAGGGGGAATGCACCCGCCAGCAGCAGCACACAGGCCGCACCCAGCGCCATCAATCCCCCTTTGAGCAGTGCCGTCATTTACCAGTTGAATGTCATGGAGAAAGTACCCAGCGCCGTATTATCACGCTGCGAGCGGTAACCACGGGAGCGGATGAAGGCCCCGGCGTAATAATCCACCCCCTTGCGGCGCACACCCAGGCCCAGGCGGCCCTCCACCTGCCAGGGCTGCACCCCGCAGGTGCGGTCGAAATCATGGAACACACCACCATCAATGAACATATCGCGCGCCACATAATCCACGGAAGCGCCAATCACCAGGAAATAAGAGCTATCCTCCGGATCATAATCGGGCTTGCGGATGGTGCTGCTGCCGAAGGTGGCAGCGTTGTTGCGCACCACCTGCATGGCAGGTGGCAGATTGTGCCCCACGCGGAAGCTGAAGCCACCGCCACCGGCAATGGAAACGGTACCCAGTTCCTCTCGGGTGTATAAAATGCCATCCGTCTGCCAGCCGTTGGCAAGCGATGTTTCCGCCCAGGCCTGGCGGTAATCCTGCTGGGCCGAAAGCTGGAAGGTCACCTCGCCGCGAATCTGGTCTTCCCAGCCATCCCAGCGCTCCAGACCGAGGCCTTTGTGAATCATATCCTGCACCTCGCGGGCGCCGGATGCCTTGCCGGTGGTGCCAATCTGGAACTCCACACAGTTGCCCACATTCTCCCCGCGGAACAAATGAGCCACGCCCAGCGCCATGTAGCCGGCGTACGGATGCTCGCGCTCCACCGCTCCGTCCGTATGGTGGTCGGGCGTATAGATATTCTGCGTGAAGCTGAAACCAATGGCGTGATTCGGATTCTTGGCAAAATCGTGCAGATAATCGAAGCGCGTGCCGTGCGTGTAGTTGCGGTCATTCACCACGGCGGAGTCATTCTCCATCATCCAGCGCAGGTGGTGCCGGGGAGCAGTCGTATACCCGGCTTCACCAGGCTGGGGAAGCCATTCCATCTGGTCGACAGCCACCGAAGCGGCACCCATCATCATCCAAGGAATCAAACTCATAGCTGGACTTTGTATACTCTGTTACCCGGCACAAGTCAATCTAAATCCCTTGTTATTTTACAGGAAAATAGCGTTTCACCAGCGGTTCCTGCACGGCAAAGAGGGCAGCGCGGTCCGCCGGCTCATAATCCAGATAACCATGCAGGTGCGTGAGTCCATGCACCATGTAGCGGAAGAGCTCTTCCTCCCGCGGCAGGCCATGAGCCGCAGCATAAGCGGCAGCGGTATCGCAGCTTACCAGCACCTCACCGTACGGGAATGTAATCGCATCCGTGGCAGTGGGGTCATCCAGGAACTCGCCGTGCACCGCAGCGATGGTCGGGTCGTCCACGATGGAGATTTCCACAGAATCCAGCCCACTGAGCACATGGTCAGGCCCCTGCGGGGTGGCCAGCAGCTCGGGCAGAAGGGTCTGCAAGGCCCCGCGGAAGCGCTCTGCCAGTTCTTCCGTCACCCAGTCATTCTCTACGTTGACGTATACCTCAATCTGCGCATGCATCAGCGGCCTCCTCTCGTTCGCGGCGTTTACGTTCTTTGGCGGCAGCGCGTGCCGCGCGGAAAAATGATTGGAACTGCTCCAGGCAGGCATCGCCCAGCACCCCGCCCTGCACCGCACATTTGTGATTCAACGGCGGGTTTGAATCCAGCAGGTTTATCCAGCCACCGCAGGCGCCGCCCTTCGGGTCCGGTATGCCGAACACCACACGATCCGGGCGGCAATGCACCAGGGCACCGGCGCACATGGGGCACGGCTCCTTGGTCACATACACGGTGCAGCCCTCCAGCCGCCAGTCGCCCACGGCAGCCTCGGCAGCAGTCAGCGCCAGCATCTCGGCGTGTGCGGTGGCATCCTTGAGAGTTTCCACCTGGTTCCAGCCACGGGCAATCACGCGGCCATCCTTCACCACCACACAGCCGCAGGGCACTTCATCAGCAGCGCGGGCCTTCTCCGCCTCGCGCATGGCCAGCAGCATGAATTGCTCGTCCTCAGTCATGGTGGTGCAGAAAAAGAAAAAGCGGTCGGCAGGCAGTTCCCCGCCCGGGCCGACCGCTTCAGCGGTTTCAAATCTTACTTGATGGTAACGCGCTCATCGTTGTCCAGGATGTCCTGCAGCTCAGGCCAGCCTTCCTCGGTCTGGTTCTGGAACATGTGCAGGTACACGGAAACAGCACCGGCGGGATAGTTCTCGAACAGGGAGTCCACGGCCTCCTTCAGCTTGTCGGCATCCAGCGTCTCGGGCAGCACATCCACCACACCGTGGCCGTTGTGCTCGATACCCAGCTTCTCGATGAAGCTCACCAGCATGCCCTCGTGCTTGCGAATCAGCCACACCTGCAGCAGGTGGTCGGCAATCGTCTCAGCGGGCTTCCAGGCCAGCATCTTCTTAATCCATTCGAACTGCTCTGCCACCGGCTTCTGCTGCATGTACTGCGGACGAAGCTTCTTGAGGGCGCCCAGCTCGCGGAGAGCGGCGCGGTACACGTTGCGCTCCTGGTTGCGCATCCACTCAAGGAAGGCGTTCACCGTGGCGTCGTCAGACTTCTGGAAAATCGTGTAGGACTTCATATGCGTGAGAAAAAGATAAACGTGGCAATACTAAACCACATCGCCATCGCTTTGTCGAGAACAAGCTTAGACATAATGTATCTTTTTATGATTGAAAAAGCCCTTCTCTACTGTATAATTCCCGGCACATGAACATCCGCATCCTTCAGGAATTGAATTACCGGCACTTCGAAGAAATGGAAGCGCTGGAGCTGCAATTCTACGCGGCAGAGTTCATCACGCCGCCGCAGGAATCCTGGCAGTGGTACCGGCACCACCCGCACAGCACAGTGGCAGCCGCTGCCGATGACCGCATCGTTGGCTTTGTCAACTTATTCCCGGTAAAAGAGCCGGTCTATCACGCCCTGGCCGAAGGGCGCTTCAATGACCACTTCATGACGCTGGATGACGTGGCCGATATCACCACCACCCCGCTGCACATGTTCCTCTCCTGTGTGGTGGTTGCAGAAGCGGCCAGAAAATACGGAGTCACCCGCCAGCTGCTGAGAGCAGCAGCGCAGGCATACAGCGGGCGCCCATGCCTGAGCGTCATCACCGACAATGTAACCGAGGCCGGCTGTGCATTCTCCGAACGCTACGGATTCATCCGCCGCTGCCGCTCTGACCACAACTCATGGATATACGAGCAGCCGTGGAGCTCTTTTGCCGACAACATAGGCGGATTACTCTGAGCAGCCGCGCCGCAAGACGCGCACCCCGGAGATTCAGGGCACGCGTTTCAGGGGCTGAACACCAGGGCTTCCCGGCCTCGTTCCCGCAGGACTTCTCCGGGGCCACAAGGAAAGCTCATACGGCCAGCCGGCTCAGGCCCGGCACGCCAGCACAGCCAGCAGGGTCGGCACCGCATTGAACCACCAGGAATGGGCGCTGTGCTCAGACTTCTGAGGAAGAAGCGCTTCCAGGCGGGCATTTCGCTTGAATCTCCAGGTCCGACGGCGTAAGGCCAGATGCAGATTACGGCGCAAAACGGAGACAACACTATTCTTGTTTTCGATTTCAGGTATCATAGGGCTGAAGGGTAGGGTCAGGGGTTATGCTGACAGCAGCCCCGACCACCTCACCCTGGTGCAACCGCGACAATGCAGCTGCATCCGTTGGCTCAGTTCAGGGTAGTCAGGGAGCGTCAACAGCTGTATACTAACAAATCCCCTGCCCCATTTCAAGCAGGATTTTTCGGTTTGCTTAAATAAATTTCGGGACTGAAGTCCCGTGCCCCGACAACGCCAAACATCAATTTATCGGGCTAGGTACTCAAACGTTGGGACGCGTGTGAAATAAAAATCGCCGCCGTGTTCGGGAACGCGGCGGCGAGAAAAAGAAAGCGGGAGTGAATCAATAATCGCGTTTGAGCAGGTAATCGCTGATAGCCAGGAGATTCTCACGGCGACGGTCGGAGAACACATCCAGCGCAGCGCGGGCGGCAGCGGTGAGTTCGCGGGCCTCTGCGCGGGCGTTATCCATGCCCACCAGGGCGGGGTAAGTGGCCTTGTGCACCTTGGCATCCTTGCCTATGCTCTTGCCCAGCACCTCCGGGGTGGAGGTCACATCCAGAATATCATCAATAATCTGGAAAGCCAGCCCCAGGGAGCGGCCATACTCAGTCAGCGCATCGAGCTGCTCCTGGGTGCAGCCGGCGGCCATGCCGCCCAGGCGCACAGAGGCAATGATGAGCGCAGAGGTCTTGCCGTGGTGAATAGCGCGCAGCTCATCCACGGTGAGTTCCCGGCCCTCGCCCTCCAGATCCAGTACCTGGCCGCCTACCAGATGCTGACTGCCCGTGCGGTGAGCCATTTCGGCCACATAGTCGGCTGCATCATAGCGGTCATTGGCCGGCACGCGGGCCAGCATGGCAAACACCTCGGTCAGCAGGGCATCACCCGCCAGCACCGCAATTCCCTCACCGAACACCTTGTGGTTCGTGGGGCGCCCGCGGCGCAGGTCATCGTTATCCATGCAAGGCAGGTCATCGTGAATCAGCGTGTAGGTATGCAGGGCTTCCAGAGCGCAGGCTGCATCCAGCGCCACGGTTTCACTGCCGCCGCAGGCCTTGGCAGCCTCCAGGCACAGCAGCGGGCGGATGCGCTTGCCACCGGCAAAGATGCTGTAGCGCATCGCCTTGTGAATGGTGGCCGGTGCGATGTCCTCGCCGGGCAGCAGCTCGTTCAGGCGAGCCTCTACCTTGGCGGCGCTTTCCTTGATAAGGGTCTTGATGTCCATGGCGGAAATGATTTACTTACCCTTGACCAGCAGCTCGGCAATCTGCACGGCGTTCAGGGCGGCGCCCTTGCGCACCTGGTCACCCACCACCCAGAGGTTCAGGGCGTTATCGATGGCGATATCCTTGCGGATACGGCCCACGTAGCAGGTATCGCCATTGGTGGAATCCAGCGGGGTGGGCCACACGTTGTTGGCCACATCGTCCATGAGCTCCACACCGGGCATGCCATCGTAGCAGGAGCGGGCACCTTCCACATCCACCGGCTTCTCAAACTGGGCAATGCAGGAAATGGAGTGGCTGCGGTACACCGGCACGCGCACGCAGGTGCAGGTCACATTCAACTCCGGCAGGCTCATAATCTTGCGGCCTTCGTTGAGCATCTTAAGTTCTTCCTTCGTGTAGCCATTGTCGGCAAACTTGTCAATCTGCGGCAGCACATTGAAAGCAATCTGGCGGGGATAAGTCTTGATTTCCACCGGGTGGCCGTCCACAATGGCGCGCACCTGGTTCTCCAGCTCGGTGATACCATGCTGACCACTGCCGGAAACAGCCTGGTAGCTGCTGGCCACGATGGTCTTGAGGCCGTACTTGAGGTGCAGCGGGTACAGGGCCATCAGCGTGATGATGGTGGTGCAGTTCGGGTTGGCAATAATGTTGCGCGGATGATTGAAAGCCGCCTCGGCGTTGATTTCGGGCACCACCAGCGGGACATCCGGATCCTGGCGGAAGGCGGAGGAGTTATCCACCACCACGCAACCGGCAGCCCCGGCAATGGGGGCGAACTCGCGGGAGATATCACCACCGGCGGCAAAGAGGGCAATATCCACATCACCGAAGGAATCTGCGGTGAGCTCCTGCACCGTAAGCATCTCACCCCGGAAGGCAACCTGTTTACCAGCAGAACGATGAGAGGCCAGAAGTTTAAGCGAGGCCAGCGGGAAGTTGCGGGTCTCAAGGCAGGAAAGGATCTCGACGCCCACCGCACCGGTGGCGCCCACGATGGCTACTCTGGGGGTATTCATGTTCATGAATGGTGTGTTAACAGGATAATAAATGTGCCCACGGCACGCGGGTAGTATAGCTGTTTTTCCTGCATTTTCAAGTCTAAAGGGATGAAGTGTCCGCAGAAGCTGCCATTTTTGCACAGTTTTCCGGCCTGCATGACATCAGAACCCGGCAACATCCCCCGGTGCGCACGTGCTTTTGAGTTGCCAAAGGGCACCCGGGAGGGTAGAATGGCCGGGTGAGGTGGACATCTGCCAGAATTCAACTTGTGAAAGCGGGCATCATCGGCGCCACGCTGGTATATATGTGCATCGACCTGTGGGTGCTGCAAGGTCCGATGTACGGATTCCTGCACAATAAGAACAAGCAGCTGGCAGACGCCGCCGTGGTGGTATACGGTGAGCGGATTTCGCCCGGACAACTGGCCCGCCACAAGGCAGAACAGGAGGCGATTTCCGGACGCCCGAAAACCGACATTGCCATGGCCATGGATATGGTGCGCAGCTCCCTGCTGCGCATGCGCACCCGCTACAACGATAATCAGCTGAAACACGACCGAGCCGAAGCCGAGCGACTGGTGGCCGAGCTGGCAACCCGTGCCGGGGGAGATGCCGAGTTCGAGCAGCAGCTCGCCTCCCAGGGCTACACCCGCAACCAGTTCACCGATAAGCTGGAGGCCCGGCTCATGCAG
This sequence comes from Akkermansia sp., assembly GCA_017435365.1. Classification (GTDB taxonomy): domain Bacteria; phylum Verrucomicrobiota; class Verrucomicrobiia; order Verrucomicrobiales; family Akkermansiaceae; genus Akkermansia. The sequence continues at coordinate 13,187 of JAFSFD010000049.1, forward strand.
CTGTCCCTGCTGGATCGCAACCTGGAGCCGCACACCCAGGTGAATGACGAAGCCATCGAAGCCCACTACAAGCAGGTGAAGGATGAAATGGCCATCCCTGCCAGCCGCCCGGTGAAGCACATCTTCATAGCCTCCTTGAACCGCCCAGATGCCCGCCAGGCAGCAGAACAAATCATGACCCGCCTGGCCGCCGGTGAGGACTTTGCCAGACTGGCAGCCGAGCTGAGTGATGATACGGCCAGCGGCCCGCGAGGCGGTGAGCTGGGCATGGTGTATGATGATGCCCTGCTGCCGCTGCCGGAGCTCAAGCTCTTCGGCGATGCCGCCATTCCGGCAGACACGCCCACCCTGGCACAGAGCAAGTGGGGCTGGCACATCATCCTGGCCGGGGCCATCACCCCTGCCCGCACCCCCTCGCTGGAGGAATGCCGCGAGACACTGCGCACCGCCATCATCAGCGCCCAGCGCGAGCTGGGGGTCAACACTTTCTTCGATACGCTCATCAAGGAAGCGCACAGGAAGCAACACATCAAAATCCATGTCAAGTAACAGCATCACCGTTTCCCGCGCCGCCAGCGGACTGCGCGGCACCATCACCGTACCGGGCGATAAGAGCATCTCCCACCGCGTGGCCATTCTCGGCGCCCTGGGCAGCGGCTCCATGCAGGTGCGCAACTACCTGTGCAGCGAGGACTGCGTGAACACCCTGCGCGCCATGCAGCAGCTGGGGGCCACCGTCACCCCGGGCGATTGCGAGCAGAACTTCACCCTCACCGGCACGGGTATGCAGCCCACCGCCCCGGCGCACGATATCGACTGCGGCAACAGCGGCACCGGCATGCGGCTCATGGCGGGCGTGCTGGCTTCCCTCCCCTTCCGCAGCCGCATGTTCGGCGATGCCTCGCTGAGCATCCGCCCCATGAAGCGCATCATCGACCCGCTGAGCGCCATGGGCGCCCGCATCACCGCCTGCGGCGAGAAACCCGGATGCGCTCCGCTGGAGATTGAGGGCGGCACGCTGCACCCCATTCACTACGACCTGCCCATGGCCAGCGCCCAGGTGAAGAGCGCCGTACTGCTGGCCGGCATGCTGGCAGAGGGGCGCACCTCGGTACACCAGCCCGCCATCACCCGCGACCACACGGAGCGCCTGTTCGAGCACTTCGGCATTCCCTGCTCCGTCTCGGCGGATGGGCTGGATATCGCCGTGCAGGGCCCGGTCATCCCCGCGAACAAGGACATCACCGTGCCGGGGGATATTTCCAGCGCGGCTTTCTGGCTGGTAGCGGCCTCCATCGTGCCGGGCAGCGAGGTCACGCTGCTGAATGTGGGGCTGAATCCCACGCGCGATGCCGTCATCACCGTACTGCGCCGCATGGGGGCCGATATCACCATCACCAACCGCACCGAGGGCGGCGAACCCTACGGCGACCTCACCGTGCGCGCCCCGCAGAAACTCACGGCCACCGAGGTGCTGAAGCACGAAATCCCGAACCTCATCGATGAAATCCCCGTGCTGGCCGTGGCCGCCGCCTTTGCCGAAGGCACCACCCGCATCCGCAACGCCGCCGAGCTGCGCGTGAAGGAAAGCGACCGCATCTCCACCGTGGTGGGCAACCTGCGCGCCATGGGAGCCGTGGTGGAAGAATTCCCGGATGGCATGGAAATCACCGGCGGAGCCCCGCTGCACGGCGCCGTCATGGATTGCTACGGCGACCACCGCATCGCCATGAGCTTCCTCATGGCCGGGCTCAATGCCGATGGCGAGACCACCCTGCACAACTGCCACAGCATCAACACCTCTTACCCCGGTTTTGAGGAACACCTGCGCACCCTCACCCAAGGCTGATACACCCTCATGGCACGAATCACCCAGGAATGCGTGGCACGCATCAAGGACTCCGCGGATATCGTGGAGCTCCTCAGCAAATATCTGCAACTGCGCCGCGCAGGCAATTCCTGGAAAGCCTGCTGCCCCTTCCACAGCGAAAAGACGCCCTCCTTCCATGTGAACCCGGCGCGCCAGACCTTCCACTGCTTCGGCTGCGGAGTGGGCGGCGATGCGCTGAAATTCATCATGATGTTCGAGAACCTCGACTACCCCACCGCCCTGCGCCGCCTGGCGGATATGAACGGCATTCCGGTCATCGAGGAGGAGGAGAATCCCGAAATGGCACGCCTGCGCCGCATGCGCGCCCGCGTGGTGGAGGCCAACACCCTGGCCACCGAATACTACCACCGCAAGCTCTGCCGAGATGCCGCCGCCGCCCACGTGCGCGAGTACCTGAAGCAGCGCGGCTTCGGCATCGAAATCGCCCGCGCCTGGCAGCTCGGCTGGGCTCCGCCGGATTTCCGGGAGTTCGGGCAGCTGGCCGCCAGCCGCAGCATGGATGACCGCCTGCTGGCCGAGGCCTACCTGCTGGGGCGTGGGCAGCGCGGGCTCTACCCCGTGTTCCGCGACCGCCTCATGTTCCCCATCCACAACGTGCGGGGCGAGGTGGTCGGCTTCTCCGGCCGCGTCATCCGCGCCGACCAGGACCCGCGCAAATACGTGAACACGGCCGATACCGCAGCCTTCCACAAGGGCGAGCTCCTCTTCGGGCTCTACAAGGCCACCGGCCCCATCGGCAAGGCGGGCATGTGCGTGGTGGTCTGCGAAGGCCAGCTGGACGTGATTGCCTGCCACGAAAAAGCCGATATCCGCAACGCCGTGGCCGGCCTGGGCACCGCCTTCACCGATGAGCACGCCCGAATCCTGCGCAAATACGCCAAGAAGGCCATCCTCTGCTACGATGGCGACAACGCCGGCATCAAGGCCAGCGAAAAGACCTTCCGCAAGCTCGCCGCCGCCGGGCTGGAGGTCTACCACGCCAGCCTGCCCCCCGGCGAGGACCCGGATTCCCTCATCGGCAGCAGCGGCCCGGAGGCCCTTCGCGAGGCCATCGACACCGCCCGCCCCTATCTTGAAGTGCGCGTGGGGCAGGAACTGACCATGATTCAGGGCGATGCGAATGCGCGCGCCGCCCTCATCCCCCGCATGGCGGATCTGGCCGCCGAAATCACCGACCGCAACCGACGCGATGTGGCCGTGGCCGACCTGGCCACCCGCCTGAACACCGGTCTGGAAGCCCTGCGCGAAACCGTGGAAGGCATCATCCGCACCCGCAAGGAAAGCCCGCAAACCACGCCCACTGAGCCTCAGTGGGAACCCGGTGAGGAGGAGGAATTCCCCGGCAACGAACCCATGCAGGAAGCCCCCCGGCGGGTCATCCCCATCACCCTGCACAACGTCATCCGCGATATCCTCTTCCTGGCTGCTTCCAACAGCGAGGCCCAGGCCCAGCTTCTGGAGCGCATCGAAGAGCTGCAGGAGCCCATACGCTGGCTTTCCGGCGGCGTGGTGCTGCAGCGCTTCATGGAATCCCTGCCGGCACCGGGCAACGAGGAAGCCTGGCAGGGCTTCATCTCCCAGCTGCCGCCGGAGCAATCTGCCGCACTGCGCCACCTGGAGCATACCCCGGTAGAGCTGCCGGACATTTCCTCTGTGGTTGATTCCACCTGCGCCAATGCTGCCCTGGCCGCCCTCAAGGCGCATGTGGACCAGCTCCGCTCCCGCATCAATGCCCCCGGCATTTCCTGGCAGGAGGCCGCCCCCCTCATGGAGGAACTTAACGAGCTCCAGAAACTCATCAACGAAAGCAACTGAGGACATGGTATATTTAGAGCGGTTTGAGTTGCCGGGCACAGATGCCCAGATGGATGTGGTGAGCGACCTGCACTGGCGTTGCTATCCCTTCCATGTGTTTGAAGAAGACGTGCCCCCGCTTGAACTGGGCAACATAACGATTCTGTACGGCGGCAACGGCTCCGGCAAGACCACTCTCCTCAACCTCATGTCCGAGAAACTCGGCTTGCCGCGCCACACACCCTACAACCGCACACCCTTCTTCGAACGCTTTGTGCAGATGTGCCGTATGCGGCTCGCAGGTGAAGAAACCGGCTACCCCGAGCGCATCCCCCTGCAAAGCCGCTTCATTTGCAGCGATGATGTGTTCAACCACATTCTCCGCCTGCGCGAGCACAATGATGCCCGGGACCTCGCAGCCGACCGCGCCAGCCGCCAGTGGGGACAAGAGCAGTTCCGCCGCATGAAGCTCAATACCTATGAACAGAACGGGGTCGATGATTTCCTGACTCACATGGAGGCCCGCCGCAGCACCCAGAGCAGCTTTGTGCGCCGCCGCGCACAGGAGGCCCGGCGCGAATACTCAAACGGCGAAAGCGCCTATATCTACTTTACCGAGGCCATCGGGGAGCGCGGGCTCTACCTGCTCGACGAGCCGGAAAACAGCCTCTCCCCCAATCTGCAACTCGACCTCGTTGAGTTTCTCTCCGCCAGCGCCACCTGCGGTGCGCAGCTTGTTATTTCCACCCATTCGCCCCTGCTGCTCAATCTGAAAGGCGCACGCATCTACGACCTGGACCACTCTCCCATCCGCCTGCGTCCCTGGTACGAGCTGGAAAATGTCCGCCTGCTTTTCGACTTCTTCCACCACCACCAAGACCTGTTTCTCTGATACGCCGGAATTGATGTTTGTCGTTGTCGGAACACGGGACTTCAGTCCCGAAATAACGGTGCTTCCAATCGGGACTGAAGTCCCGTGCCCCGACAGAGTTCCCCCACAAATTCCGATTTATCATGCAGAGGGGCGGCTTCTTCCCAGATGTTGCTGATTTTTGTTTTCTTGACTTACCGGGGCGGCAGGTGGTAGCATATCGGTAGCAATATACGAATAGCCGCCATGGAACCCACTCCCCGTGTAAGTCTCTCTATATCAACCTACCGATATTCCTCCATTGTCTACCTGCGCAATGACCGTCCAGTGCTGTGGCATGTGGAGGTAAAGGCCGAGGACGCCCTGCAGGGTGCAAAGCTGCGGGTACGGCATGAACCTGAAGGTTTTGCAGAGCCGCAAGAGTGGGATATGCCGTATCTGGCCGCCGGGCAGCTCTATACCCGGCACGGTGAATGCCCGGTGTATCATGCCGATGCCCTGCTGGCGCTGAAAGAGGATGTGCCGGGGCGCATAGTCGTGGAGCTGCTGGATCATGACGACACCGTGCTGGCACAGCAGGAAGACACGTTCAAGTGGCTGGCGTTCAACACCTGGGCGGGCGGCAACGAGTACCCGGAGCTGCTGGCGGCACTCACCCTGCCCCATGACCCTGCGGTGGATTCCATCATAAGCAGCATCGGCACCGGAAAAGGGTACGCCGAGGAACCGGCCGGCATGCTGGCCCGGCTCCGCAGCCTGTGGGAGCACATTGCCGGGATGAATATAGAATACGCCCTGCCGCCGAAGAGCTGGATTGAGGACGGCCTGGGGCAGCGGGTGCGTACCCCTTCCTGTATCATGGAGGAGAAATGCTCCACCTGCCTGGATTCCACACTGCTGCTGGCAGCCTGCGTTGCCAGGCTGGAGCTGAATCCCTTTGTCATCCTGATTGACGGCCATGCCTTCCTGGGCGTGCAGAAGGAGAACCGCTACCTGCCCTCGCCGCATCTCACCCCGGTCTCCACCGTCCGCAACCAGCTGAAGCGGGAACAGCTGCTGGTGCTGGAAACCACCATGCTGAACACCCATGGCAGCCGTACACCTGTGGATTTCGACAAGGCCATGACCACCGGCACGGTGTTGCTGGAGAAGCTGGACGACGATGACTACTTCCAGGCGCTGGATATCAAGAGCCTGTGGTACCAGGTCGGCATCCACCCGATTCAGGGCGGGCTGCCGGAAAATACAAACCCGGTACCCGCGGCCGAGGAAGTTGACAACCTGGTGAGCAGCATGCCCCGCAACCGCATGGATGTGTGGCAGCTCAAGCTGCTGGACCTTTCGCTGCGCAACCCGCTGCTGAACACGAATCCCTGCGGGAAGCGCCACCTGCCCCTGCTGCTGCCGGATGTAGGCACGCTGGAGGATAAACTGGCAGACGGTGCAGCTTTCCGGGTGAAAGCGGTTCCGGAGACCTACTGGAGCATCACCTCGCAGGTGCAGCACGGGGCAGATTCCGGCGCGATGGCCCAGCGGCTCGCCGAATGCGTGGACTCCATGTTCAAGAATAATGAACTGGCCTCCAACCTGCCCCCGCAGCAGCTCCAGAAACAGATGCAGAGCCTCTACCTGGCCACGCGGCGGGAAATGGAGGAAAGCGGCGCAAACACACTCTACATTGCCTGCGGCTTCCTCAAGTGGTACCGCCGCAATGTGCGCGAGCAACGCGCCTTCCGCGCCCCCATTCTGCTGCTTCCGGTGCGGCTCACCCGCCCCAGCGTGAAAGCGGGCTTCACCCTGCGCGGCAGCGATGAGGAGCCGCGCATGAACATGACCCTGCTGGAGCTGCTCAAGACCGAGTTCGGTCTCTCCATCCCCGAGTTGGAAGGCGAGCTGCCCACAGACAAATCAGGCCTTGACGTAGCCAGGATTTTCAACATCGTGCGCGCGGCCATCGATGCCCAGCCGGGCTGGGAGGTGGAGGAACTCTGCGTGCTCGGCACTTTCTCCTTCACCAAATACCTGATGTGGAAAGATTTGTGCGACCGCCGCACCGACCTGCTCCGCAACCCGATTGTAAGCCAGATTGCCGCCACGGAGCGCGGCATCTTCCCGGAACAGGTGGGATTCCCCGACCCCGCCACCATCGACAACGAGGTGGAGGCCCACAAGGTGTACACCCCGCTTTCTTCGGATTCCTCGCAGCTTTCTGCCGTGCTGGCCGCCGGGCGCGGCAAGAATTTCGTGCTCATCGGGCCACCCGGCACCGGCAAAAGCCAGACCATCACGAACATGATTGCGCACTGTCTGGCGCATGGCAAGACCGTGCTCTTCGTGGCCGAAAAAGCCGCGGCTCTGCAGGTGGTGCACAACCGCCTCAAGCGCGTGGGACTGGAGGAATTCTGCCTGGAGCTGCACTCCAACAAGGCCAATAAGAAGGACGTGCTGGCGCAGTACAAGGCGGCGGTGGAGGCCATCAGCGCCGGAGCCGACAGGCAGGACTGGGAGGAACAGGTCTATTCCATGGCCCAGCTGCGCCACCAGCTCAATATGCTGCCCTGGGAGCTGCACCACCTCTACCCGGATGAGAGCTCCCTGTTCAACGATATTGACCTCGTGGCCACCCACCCGGCGGCGCCGGAGTTCTCCCCCTGCCCGGAAAAGCCCGCCGACCTCACTCGCCCGGAGAAAATGAAGCGACTGGAGGAAGCCCGCGACCTCGCTCTGCATTTCGAACTGGTGCGCCAGCTGAGCCCGGAGCAGTGTACCCTGCTCACCGGCACCGAATACAGCCTGGAGTGGGAGGAAAAGCTGCATGCCGACCTGCGCCGCTACTGCGACTGCCTCGAAGCCTGGGAACAGGAAGCAGACCGCTCTGCCGGGCCGCTGAGTATTCCGGCATCGGAAATCCGGAACGCCCTGGACACCATCGAAGCCGCGGCATCCGCCGTGGGCAGCGGCCAGGAAGCCCTGCTGCCCGGCCACGCCCGCGCCACGCTCGAGCTGCTCAGCCGCATTGCCGAAAAAGCAGGAGAGTTCCGCAGCTTCAAGGCAAAACTCTCGCTGGATTACCCGGCTGAAGCCCTGCAGGACGACGATCTGCCGACCCGGCTGCGCGAGTGCAAGGACATCGCCATTTCCGGGTTCTTCACCCGCTTCTTCGGCATGCGCCGCATGCGCCGCTACCTGCAGATGCTGGCCGGCAGCACCCGCAAGCCCGCCGATTGTCTGGCGGAGCTGCAGGCTCTGGTCCGCATGCAGGAAATCACCCGCTGGCAGGCCGGGCAGAACACCGCCGCCCTGCCCGCCGAGTTCAACAAGGGGCTCGAAACAACCGATGAACTGCTGGAAAAAGCCCGGAAAGCCGCCGCTCTCTACGCCACGGCGGATTCGAGCGAAGCCGCGCTGCAGACCATTCTGCAAGGCGGGGTTCCCGGTGTGCAGAGCATCGTAAGCAAGCTGCGGGAAAAGGAACGGGCGCTCTGCGAGGCGGAAAGCGCACTGCGCGCCGTGGCGCCGGAGGAGGGCTGCACCGCAGCCTGGGCCAAGGGGCTGCTTGAGCTGCGTCCGCAGTGGCGCAACCTGGTGCTCTGGAACCGCAAGACCCGCGAGTGCCCCCCCGCCTGGGTCGCCCCGCTGCAGGGTGGGCTCATCGCCCCGGATGCCTTCCCCCTGGCTGTGCAGGTGAACATGGCCCGCCAGCGGCTCCGCGCTGCTGCGGCAGAAAACAAGACGCTGCTGGAGTTCATGCCGGCTATTCACGAAGGCCGCATTGCCGACTTTGCCGCCAAGGACAGCGAAATCCTGAAAGCCACCTCGCGGCAGGTGCGCAACCAGCTTATCCAACGCGCCGCCGGTATCTCGCGGCACGGCACGGAAGTAGCCCTGCTGCAGCGTGAGCTCTCCAAGCAGCGCGCGCACATGCCGCTGCGCCAGCTGCTCACCTCCATCCCGAACCTCACGCCGCTGCTCAAGCCCTGCATGCTCATGAGCCCGCTCTCCGTGGCCCAGTACCTCACCACCGACGCCGCACCCTTCGATGTGGTCATCTTCGACGAGGCCTCGCAGATTCCGGTGTGGGATGCCATCGGCGCCATCGGTCGCGGGCACAACGCCATCATCGTGGGCGACCCGCGCCAGATGCCGCCCACCAGCTTCTTCTCCCGCAGCAAGGATGCCGAGGAAGAGGACGACGGCATGACCGAAAAAGATATGGAAAGCATTCTGGATGAATGCCTGGCCTGCAATATCCCCGCGCTTAACCTCAACTGGCACTACCGCAGCAAGTCCGAAAGCCTCATCGCCTACTCGAACAACCAGTACTACGAGCAGAAGCTCACCACCTTCCCCGCGCCCCGCACCCAGGACAACGCCGTGCACTACCACCACGTGAAGGGCACCTACGAGCCCGGCAGCAGCAAGCGCATCAACCTGGCGGAAGCCACCGCCCTGGTGGCGCATGTGCTGGAAACCCTCCGCAACCCGGATTTCCGCTACACTGAGGCCAGCAGTATCGGTATCGTGACCTTCAACACCCAGCAGCAGGCGCTCATCGAGGACCTGCTGGAAGCCGAGCGCGCCAAGGATGAATCGCTGGAGCCCTACTTCGCGGAAAACAACCCCGAGGCGGTCTTCGTGAAGAATCTGGAAAACGTGCAGGGCGATGAGCGCGGCGTCATCTACTTCTCCACCACCTTCGGGCGCGATGCCAAGGGCAAGATGTCCATGAACTTCGGGCCGCTCAACCTCATGGGGGGTGAGCGCCGCCTGAATGTGGCCATCACCCGCGCCCGCACCGCCATGCACGTGTTCACCAGCATGCTGCCGGAGGATATCGACCTCTCCCGCACCCGCGCCCGCGGCGCGGCCGACCTGCGCGGCTTCCTGGACTACGCCCGCCGCGGTGCCGCTGCCTATCTGGAGCTGCAGCAGGGCATCCGGCTTCCGGAAAGGGATAGCCTCATCGCACGCCTCACCGCCGATTTGACCGCCCGCGGCTGGAAATGCCACACCAATGTAGGCGTATCCGACTACCGCATTGATATCGCCGTGGAGCATCCCGAATCCCCCGATACCGTGCTGGCGGGCATTGCCACGGACGGCTATTCCTACGCCGCGGCCAACACCGCCCGCGACCGCGATGTGCTGCGCCACTCGGTGCTGCATATCCTGGGCTGGCGACTCCTGCGCGTGTGGGCCATCGACTGGTGGCGCAACCCCGCTGCCTGCGTGAACGCACTGGATGCCGCGCTCAAGGGCTTTGTGGAAGCAGGGCCCCTGCCCGCGCCGGAGCTGCCGCTGCTCACCGCGCCGCTGACCGCAGCCACGGAGCCCAAGGCCGGTATCATCGAGGTGGAAGCCCCCGCCCCGGAGCAACTGCAGCCGCTGGAAGGCCCGGCCTATCACGAAGCCAGGCTGAACACCACGCTGCCCCCGCTCTTCGAGATGAGCGAATCAAGTCTGCGTCCCTATATCACCCTCTTTGTAAAAGAAGAAGGCCCGATTAAGGAGAGTTTCCTCATGAGCCGACTGCGCAGCCACTCGCTCACCCCGGCGCTCTCCCAATCGCTGCGCGCCCGCCTGCAGGATATCATCAGCCGCCAACTGGAGCGAGGCGAATACTGCGGCCGCATGGAAGGCACCACCCGCGTGCTCTACGCCACCGGCACCCCCGATGTGCTGCCCCGCGCCAAGGGCCCCCGCAACTGGGACGACGTGCCCGATTCCGAGCTCAGCGCCATCTCGGTGCAGGTGCTGGCGCACCTCAAATGCATCAGTGGCTGCGATGACCACCTCAAAGGCATCGCCACCTACCTCGGCATCGGACGTCTCACCAAGCCCCTCCGCGAGCACCTCACCGTCATTGTCCAGCAACAACCCGAGTAAGCATAGCAGAAGGTGTTGCGTTACCACCAAACGCATTCCAAGGTTTTCGACAAATTGATGTTTGTCGTTGTCGGGGCACGGGACTTCAGTCCCGAAATAACGGTGCTTCCAATCGGGACTGAAGTCCCGTGCTCCGACAGAGTTCCCCCACAAATTCCAATTTATCGATTTTCTCATAAAATCAGTTGCAGTACCGAAAAGCGTGCATGGTGGGGAATACCCATGCACGCGTTTCATCCGGGATAAAACTGCCTTATCTACGCTTGTTTCTGCCCTTTTTCTTTGGAGCTTTGCCATCGGTGGCGGCGCAGGGGGCGGTGGGGAGCCCGGCTTCGTTCACGAGGTTGGGGGTCATGAAGACCGCCCAGCCATAGCGCAGGTATTTGGGGGATTTCACCCCATCGGCCTGAAGCTCCACAAATTTGCCCTTGATTTCGGCGGTGGCGGGAGCGAATTTCTTATCGCTGCCGGCCAGCTCGAAGCCCACGGGGGCAGCACCATCGGTGGTCTTGAGCCCCTCGGCATTGTTGAAGCTCACCTGCACCCTGGAACCCTTGGTCCGAAAGCCGGTGATGACCGGGCCGCTGGCGGCCACGTCCTTGCCGTAAACCTCCTTCAGCGCGGTGGCAGCCAGACGCTCGCCCACCTCCACCTTACGGGGCGGATGCACATCGCTGTTGGTGGAGCCGAGGTCCAGCGTGACCACACATTCCACACCGGGCAGCTCCCGGGCCACCTCGGCCTGCACCTGGCGGAACTCCGGCCAGTAGGCACGCAGCTTGCTCTTGTCATTAATGCGCGGGAGCTGCACCTGAATGAAAGGCATCTCCGGGTTGCCCAGCTTATCGCGCCAGGAGGTGATGATATCCTTCAGCAGCTTCTTGTTCTGCTCGTTGTCCAGAATCTCGGCATCGGACTCACCCTGATACCAGATGGCACCGGCCACCGGGAAACCTTCCCACTTCTCCAGCCCGGTTTCGTACAGGTAGGAGGGGGCGTAGGGATGCAGGGAGAAATCACCGCCGGGGCCCACATTCTGCTGGGCGCGGCCGCGCACCCACTCGCTGGCGTACTTGCTCTTCACCCAGCTGGCGCCCTGGCAGCCGGGGTATTCCTTGCGCACCACATCACGGGGAATCCACGCCAGCATGTTGGAGCCACCCAGGGAGGCATGAATCACGCCCACCGGCACCCCCAGCTCCCGCTGCAGTGCCTGGCCGAAATAGTAGCCCACCGCACTCATGCGCGGGGTGGTGGCGGGGGCACTCACCGCCCACTTGCCTTCATACATGCGCTTTTCCTGCACGCGCTTGAGCTGCTCCGCGTTGTAGCGAGGCGGCGAGGTGTGCACCTGCGGCTCGCTGTGGAAGAAGCGGAAATTCTCATTGGCGGACCGGGCAATGGTCTGCGCGTTGCCCGGGGTCTGGTTCAGGCGCCAGAGCATGTTCGACTGCCCGCTGGCAATCCACACCTCGCCCACCACCACGTTCTGCACCGAGGCGGAGCCGCTCTTCTGCTCCGCAGTCAGGGCCTGCCCCTCAGCATTGGCCTTCATGGGCTCCAGCACAGCCTGCCACCGGCGCCCCCTGGTCTCGGCCTTCACCTTCTGACCATTGAAACTCACCGTCACCGGCTCGGAGGGCTTATCCGTGGTACCTCGCACCACCACTTCGCGCCCGCGTTGCAGCACCATGCCATCCCCGTAAATGGCATCGAACTCCACGGCGGCCAACGTGGGCAGCGCACCCAGCATCATGATACAGGTAAGTCGCTTCATTCCTAATTCCTACCATAAAACAGGGTGTATTGGAAGCATTTTTTTCATAAAAGCGACTGAAAACGCAAATTTTTGGAATTCGGAGCAAATTCCGCTTGACTTATATGCCGAGATGCTGTATATATCCCGCCCACAAAGTTATGGCAAAGAAAAGCTGGATTGAAAGAAACAAGAAGAAGGCAGCTGTCGCGGCTCGTTATGCAGACCTCCGCGCCAAGCTGAAGGCTGAAGGCGACTACATCGGTCTTACGATGCTGCCGCGCAACGCTTCTCCCGTGCGTCTCGTGAACCGCTGCGAGCTGACCGGTCGTCGTCACGCTTTCCTGCGCCGTTTCCATCTTTCCCGTATCGCTTTCCGCGAACTGGCCAACGCCGGCATGATTCCGGGTGTGACCAAGTCCAGCTGGTAAGTCCTGATATAGACTTGACAATTTTGAAGCGCGGGCTATCCTATAAGGAGCAGCCCGCGTTTCCTTTATTATAATGCCGATATACGAATACATTTCAGAGAACCCGGAAGATCCGGAGCGATCTTGCCGGATGTGCCGCAAGGGATTTGAACTGATGCGCTCCGCAGACCGGGCACCACTGACGCACTGCATGTACTGCAAGAACCCGGTGCGCAAGAAAATCGGCAATGTGAATGTACCGAAAATCACTGCCCCGCTGAGCATCAGTGATGCCAAGAAAGCCGGCTTCACCGTGATGCAGAAGCGCGACCTGGGCGTGTACGAAAAGCTTTAACACCATATTGACATGCAATTCTTTCTGACCCCTGAGGAAATCGCGCAGCTGGAGTGGAGCTACCCCAGCGCGGGAGAAATCGTACTCTTCATCGTCGGCATCAGTTTCTTCCTGTTTCTGAATGCGTTTTTCGTTGCCAACGAATTCGCCTGCGCCCGCGTGCGCGAAAGCCAGCTGGTGGAAAACGACGACGACACCAAATCCCAGGCCTATCGTCGCCGCACCGCCCGCCACATCGTGAGACATCTGGATACCTACCTTTCCGCGAACCAGGTGGGCATCACCTTTGCCTCGCTGGCGCTGGGTGCCATGGGCGAGCCCTTCATCGCCAGCCTCATCAGCAGCCCGCTGAGCTACTACCTGCACCTGAGCCCCACAGTGGTACATGTCATCTCGTACACTCTTTCCTACGCGCTCTTCACCTTTGCGCACGTGGTGCTGGGCGAGCTGGTGCCCAAGAGCCTGGCCATCCGCAAGCCGCTGCAGATTGCTCTGGGCACGGCGGTTTCCATGCACCGCTTTGCCAAATACACGAAGTGGATCATCCTGCTCTTCAACAACACGGCCAATGCCATAGCGCACCGGGTATTCGGTGTGGACCCGCACTACGAGCCGAATGAATCCCACAGCGCCGAGGAAATCGCCCTCATCGTGGAGGCCAGCGGCCGCCACCACGAAGTGACCGAGACCGAGGCAGAAATCTCCATGAATGCACTGGAGCTCAACGACCGCTCCGTGCGAGACATTCTGGTGCCGCGCAGCCGCGTGGAGGTGCTGGACATCAACAAGAGCTTCGACACCCTGCTGGAGCAGGTACTCAACAGCCGCCACAGCCGCTTTGCCCTCGTCTCCGGACACCTGGACCATGCCAAGGGCTGGGTGCATGTGAAGGATATCCTGCAGATGGTACACAGCGGCACCCGCGATATCATGGCCGAGCGCCGCGAGCTCAAAGTGGTGCCCGAAACCATGAAGCTGGATACTCTGCTGGACTTCTTCGCCAAGGAGCACACGCACTTTGCCCTGGTGGTGGATGAATACGGCGAGGCTCAGGGCCTGGTGTATCTGGACGACGTACTGGAGGAAATCGTGGGCAACGACATTCAGGACGAATTCGAAATGGAGACCGCACGCACCTTCTTCCAGGTGGCCGAGGGGCAATACATCGCCAGCGGGTCTATCGCCCTCTTCGACCTGGAGGAAGAGCTGCCCGAACTGGGCGAATTCGAGAAAGACACCGGTATTTCCACTCTCAGCGGCTACATCACCGACCGCCTGGGCCACCTGCCCGAGTGCAACGAGCAGCTCCGCCACCGCGACTTCCTCATCACCGTCATCGGGACGGATGGCCGCCGCGTGACCCAGACCCGCATCGAGCACGCCCCCTCTGCCAATGAGGCGGAGGAAGACGACCTGGAAATGTAACCCCCACCTCCACCAAACGCTATGCATATCTACGAAACGCTTTCCCTGGCCCCCACCGGCTTTGCCATGGGCATGGTGCTCATGCTGCTGAGCCTGTATGTGCTGCTCTGCCCGGAGCACTTCCGCAAGCACCTGTCCACCGTGCATGCCAAGAGCAGCGCCGGCACCGTGCTGCTGGGCATCGACTTCGTGTGGGTAGCCCTGCTGCTGTTCAAGGCAGACTGGAATGCGCTCTGCATGCCGCTGTTCGAGTTCGAGAACTTCCGCGGCATCCTGCTTATCCTCTGCCCCGTCATCTGGTTTGTGATGAGCAGCATGGCCAGGGAGCAACTCTTTGCCCGTGCGCTGGGCTTCTTCCTGCTGCTCATGGCCATTGTGCCCATGAGTGCCGCCTTCCTGAAAGACCCCGCCACGCGCATCCTCATCCCGCTGTGGTGGTACCCGGTGCTCACCGTGGCCATGTTCTGGGTGGGCAAGCCCTACCTCTTCCGCGACTGGATGGGCTGGCTGGTGCAGCGCTCGCGCCTCATCTCCGGCATCGCGGTGTTCAATTTTGTGTACGGCCTGCTCATCTGCACCTGCGCCGGGCTCTTCTGGTAAATAATTCCATTCCCATTCTGCCACCATGGTTTCCCTTTATACTGCTGACTACGTACTCACTCAGAACGACACCCGAGATATCCACCGCGATGCCGCCGTGGCGGTGGAGGACGGCAGAATCCTGAGCGTGGGCCACGCCGACCTGCTGGAAATCATCTTCCCGGACCACCGCCGCGTGGATCTGGGGAATGCCGTCATCATGCCCGGTCTGGTGAATGCCCACACGCATGTCTCCATGAGCCTGCTGCGCGGCTATTCGGATGATAAGGCACTCATGGACTGGCTCACGCAGGACATTTTCCCGGCAGAGGCTAAGCTCACCCCGGAGCTGGTGGAGCTGGGCGCCATGTTCTCACTGGCGGAAATGATCCGCACCGGCACCACGGCCTTCTATGATATGTACATGCACCAGCGCAGCGTGTTCCGCGCGGCGGATAAGCTGGGCATGCGCGCCGTGATGGGCGAGAGCGTCACTCAGTTCTTCCCTTCCCTCACCTGCAAGGATGCCGAGGCCTACTTCGACCTCGTGCGCGCCCAGGCGGAGGAATGGAAGGGGCACCCGCGCATCCGCCAGGCTGTGCTGCCGCATGCACCCTACACCACCAACCCGGAGCTGCTCACCAAATGCCGCGCCCTGGCAGATGAAACCGGCTCCCTCTTCGGCATGCACCTGGCTGAAACAGAGAGCGAAACGCAGACCTGCCTGCAGAACTTCGGCAAGCGTCCCATCCCCTACTGCGCCGAACTCGGCCTGCTGCAGCCGGATGCAACTTTCTTCCACGTGGTGCATGCAGATGAGCAGGATATGGAGCTGCTGGCCGAAGGCCGCTGCGCCGTGGTGCACAACCCCGCCAGCAATATGAAACTGGCCAGCGGCGTGGCTCCCACCGGCGCCATGCAGCGCTACCGCATCCCCGTGGCCCTGGGAACGGACGGACCCGCCAGCAACAACGCCCAGAACATGGTGCGCGAGATGTACCTGGCCAGCCTGCTTCAGAAGGTACACCACCTGGACTCCACCGCCTGCCCCGCCCAGGCCGCGCTGGATATGGCCACACGTGGCGGCTCCGATGCCCTGCACGACCCGCTCATCGGCACCCTGGAGCCCGGCATGAAGGCCGACTTCATCGCCCTGGACCTCAGCACGCCCAATATGCAGCCTGTGCACAACATCGTCTCGAACATCGTGTACGCTGCCACCGGCCTGGAAAACAAGCTCACCGTGGTCGATGGCCAGGAACTCTACCGCGACGGCAAGTTCCTCACCTGCGATTACGAAGCCCTCTGCGCCGAAATGAAGGCCGTTCACGGCTGGCAGAAGAAGTAACGCCTGTGAACTCGACTGCGCTGGAGGATTTGTGCTGGGCGGCCATCGATTTCGAGTCCGCCGGCACCGCGCCGGGCGAAACCGATTGCCCGGTGCAGATTGGCATTGTGCGCGTCGAAAGGCTTTTTTCTGACGCGCCGCAGCTCTTCACCAGCTACATCGCCTGCAACCGCCCGGTGCGCTGGAGCGCCGCCAGGGTACACGGCATCACCACCGAAACACTCAAGGGAGCCCCGGAGTATATCACCCTCTGGCCGCAGATTCGCGAACTGCTGCGCGGCGCGGTGGTGCTGGGGCACAACCCCGCCACGGAGAAACGCTTCCTGCGCAGCTTCCCCGGCCACGGCTTCGGCCCCTGGGTGGATACCCTCGCCCTGGCCCGCCAGGCAGCCCCCGATTTGCCGGACCACGCCCTCGCCACCGTCTGCGAGGCCCTCGGCATCACCGATACGGTGACTGCCATGGTCAGCGATGCCGCCCACGCCCGCTGGCACGATGCGCTCTACGATGCCGCCGGCTCCCTCCAGCTGCTGCGCACCCTCATCCACGCCCTGCAGATGCAGCGCTGCACCCTCCGCGATATCGATTTCGCCGTGAGCGAATGATGAGCAGGAGACCTCTGCGTAAAATAAACTGATATTTGGCGTTTCGGAGCACGGGACTTTGGTCCCGAAATCACGGTGCACATAATCGAGAGAATCAAAAAACCGCCGGGATGCAGCGTGGGCATCCCGGCGGGAACTATTTCGGAGTATTGAATGAAATTACTTCTGAGCAGCCTCAACCTCAGCGTAAGTCTCGGAGTAGGCCTTTTCAGCAGCAGCCTTGGCGGCGGCGGTGGCCTTCTCAGCCGTGGCAATCTCAGCATCGAGCTGGGCGGCGGCGGCCTCGTAGGCCTTCACGGCAGCAGCGTCGCCGGACTGGGCGGCATCATACAGGTTCCAGAGGTCGAGCTTCTTCACAGCAATCTTCTGGGCGGCGGTGTAGGCCTCAGCAGCAGCCTCGGTGGCAGCCTCATCAGCGGGGGCGGCCCAGGCATGCTTGTAGCCCTTCACGTCGTTCCAGTGACCACGGGTGAAGTCGGGGAAGGAGACGGAGCAGTTGCCGTTGTCCATGGACAGGGAGCCGAGCTCAGCCAGGCAGCACCATTCGGCCATGTCATACACGTCCATATCCAGGGGCAGACCATTCTGCAGGCAGTAGACCATGCGCACGTCCATGAAGAAGTCCATGCCGCCGTGGCCACCCACCTTCTCGGCCATTTCGCCGTACTTCTTGATGATGGGGTGACGATAGGTCTCGCGGAGCTTCTTCATGTTCTCCTCGCTCATGAAGGAGTGGGAGTCGAGGTCCTCCAGGTCGGGGGCCCCCTCAGAACCTTCGAGGTGGCCGCTCTCCAGCACAAAGCCTTCGATGGGGTACTTGTTGGCAAAACCGCGGGTACCGGTCAGCTGGAACAGGCGGTTGTAGGGCTGCGGGTTCATCACGTTGTGCTGAATCTCCACAACCTTGCCGTTGGCGGTGCGCATGAGCGTGGTGGTGTGGTCGCCATTGCGGAATTCCGGGCAGGGCTTGCCGGTCTTCTTCTCCACGTACTCACGACCGTGCACAGACTTGGTATCCATGGCCACGAGGGTGGTGAAGCGGTCGCCGCGGTGAATATCCATCACCTGGGCCACCGGGCCGAGACCGTGGGTGGCATACACATCGCCGCGGTTCTCCTTGTTGTACTTCATGCGCCAGCCGAGTTTCTCGGGGTCATTTTCGGGGTTCACCCAGTAATCGTCCCAGAACGGGTCGAGATTGTGAATGTAGGCACCCTTGGCGTAGAGCACTTCACCGAAGATACCCTTCTGGGCCATGTTCAGGGAGTCGAGCTCGAACCAGTCGTAGCAGCAGTTCTCCAGAATCATGCAATGCTTGCGGGTCTTCTCGGAAAGGTTGATGAGCTCCCAGCACTGCTGCAGATTCATGGCGCTGGGCACCTCGATGGCGGTGTGCTTGCCATTCTCCAGGGCGCACTTGGCCACGGGGAAGTGGTGGTCCCAGTCGGTGGCAACGTACACCAGGTCGATGTCGTCGCGCTTGCAAAGTTCTTCATATCCCTTGGCGCCGTAGTAGATGGCGGCGGGAGCCAGGCCTGCCTTGCGCAGACGCTCCTGGCACTTCTCAGCACGCTTCTTCTCATAGTCGCAAAGGGCCACAATCTCCACACCGGGGATGTGGGTAAAACGGGAAACGGCACCCGGGCCACGCATACCAAGGCCCACGAAGGCCACGCGAACGGTCTTCAACTTGGGGGCAGCAAGACCCACCACGTGCTGCTGGCCTTCCGGACGCACGGGAGATTCCACCACAAGGGTGCCCTTATCCCAATGAGTCTTAGTGTCCGGAGACAGCGACTGTGCCTGCAGCCCACTCACAGCGAAGAGGGCGAGGAACGCCAGTGTCAATACTCGATTCAGTTTCATATGTATGATTAATACGAGGTTTCTCTTCCTTTTCTTTCAGAAATCTATCTGCTTGCGCAGTTTTACCGGAAAGAAAGCACACTCAGTGTAGCCGTTGCAACACGCCAGGTCAAGCTTATTTTCCAGCGGCGATGCGCAAGTCCACACGTGTCCCAAAGTTTGAGTACTGAGCTCGACAAATTGATGTTTGTGGTTGTCGGAGCACGGGACTGAAGTCCCGTGCTCCGACAAAGTTTCCCCATAACTTCCAATTTATCTCATCAGCGGGCGGAATACTCCCGCGCGAGCCGGATGTAATCCTTCGCGTGGTCAATGTTGGCCTGCTCAGTTTCGGGCGGCAGCTGCTTCACCACCCGGGCGGGGGAGCCCAGCACCAGGCTGAGGGGCGGGATGATGGTGCCCTTGGTCACCAGCGCATGTGCGCCTACTATCGAGCCATGCCCCACCACGGCGCCATCCAGCACCACCGCGCCCATGCCGATGAGGCAGGCATCCTCCACGGTGCAGGCATGCAGGGTCACGCTGTGGCCCACGGTCACATACCGGCCCAGCTTGCAGCCACACTCATAGTCTACATGCAGGCAGCAGTTATCCTGCACGTTGGAGCCATCCCCTATCTCGATGGGGGAAACATCTCCGCGGATGGTGGTGTTGTACCACACATTGCTGCCGGGCTGCAGGGTCACGCAGCCGATGATATCGGCACTGGCGGCCACAAAGGCCGGTTCATTCAGCTGAGGGGCATTGCCGGCAAAGGATTCAATAGCCATGGTCAGAGGTGAAGAAAACCACCGGCAAAGTGCCTGACCCTGCCGGTGGTTTGCATTTGGTAAGATAATGAAGGAAAATTAATGGCGGGGCTTCACCACGGCAATCTTGCCGGAGCGCGTCACCATGTCCACATCGTAGTCGCTCATGAGGTCCAGGAAGCGGTTCAGACGGAACGCACCGCCGGAAATCTCGATGGTGAGCATCTCTCGCGTGGCATCAATGACCTGGGCGCGGAACATATCGCAAAGCTGGAGAATCTCAGTCTTATTCTGCCCGAAACGCACACGTACCAGCACAATTTCGCGGTAGACCGTGGGGGCGTTGCGGTAGTCGATTACCTCTACCACATTCACGAGCTTGCTGAGCTGCTTGATGACCTGGTCGAGCTTCTCATTGTCTTCCTTCACGTCAATGGTCATGCGGGAGAACATGGGGTCCTCGCAGGGCGCTACGTTGAGGGAGTGAATGTTATAGCCGCGACCGGAGAACAGGCCTGCTACGCGGGAAAGCACACCAAACTTGTTTTCCACGAGCACGGAGATTGTATTAATCGGTTTGTCAGTCGGCATAATGTGTAGGGGGTGTAATCGCGTTAGAGAATACCTGATTCACCACGCCGCGTCAAGCAGTATCTTCTCACGCAGACGCAGTATTTTATCAGGAGTTTGAATTTTGGATTTTTGATTTTGAATGTATTGAATTCAGCAGGATTCCCAAGACTCAATCCGCCGGTGTACCCTGCTCCGTCTCTGCCGCAAGCTCGGTGGATTCGGTCTGCGGCTCAGGTTTCTTGCGGGGCTTCTTTTCCTTCTTCACGTTGAACTTGTTGGCGGCGGCCTGGAATCCCTCTTTCATCATCATGACGGTGGCCTCCTCTGCCCTGGTCAGGCATTCCTCCAGCAGCGGGCGCTCATCCGGGGCAAACTTGCCGAGCACATGGCCCACCATTTCCTTCTGCCCCGGGGCGCCGATGCCCACGCGGAGGCGGGGGAACTTCTCGCCGCCCAGGTGGGCAATGAGTGATTTCATGCCATTGTGCCCGCCGGCAGAGCCCCCTGCCCTCAGGCGCATAGTGCCCACGGGGAAGGAAATATCATCGTAGATGACCAGCACCTGCGACGGGTCGAACTTGTAATAGCGCATGATGGGTCCCACGCACTCCCCGCTGCAGTTCATGAAGGTCTGCGGCTTAATGAGCAGCACCCCGGGCCCGGCAGCCAGCTCGCCTTTGCGCGCCTTATCGGGCTTCCATTCGGCTCCGAAGCGGCGCGCCAGGCGATCCAGCACCATGAAACCCACGTTGTGGCGGGTTTCGGCATAGTCGCGGCCCGGGTTTCCCAGGCCGACGATAATGCGAATTGGAAGTTCGGAAGACATTGTCCATTAATCGACGACCGGCACCTTTCAATTGTCAATCGTCAATAGTCAATTGTCAATTTCCTTGCGCTTGTACGGCCAGGGCCTCCAGCGAGATGTTGCGGTTCACGGCGTTCAGGTAGGCGCGGGCAGAGGCTTCAATCACGTCCGTGGCGGCGCCCTTGCCGGAAACCGGCTTGCATTCGCAGGCACCGAACTGCACCTTCACCGTCACTTCACCCAGGGCATCCTGACCGATGGAAGTGGCTCGCACATTGTAATCCACCAGGGCGCCCTTGCTCTTAGTGATGCGGTCGATAGCCTTGAAGCAGGCATTCACCGGGCCGTTGCCGATGGCGCAGTCCATGTAGAGCTTACCGTCCTTCTCCAGCTGCACGGTGGCGGTGGGGCGGGCGGCGGAACCGGCCACGAACTGGATGTCCACCATCTTCCAGGTGCCGTCGCAGGTATCCAGCGAATCGTTCACCAGGGAAGCCAGGTCATCATCGTACACAAACTTCTTGCTGTCGCCCACCTTCTTGAAGCGCTCGAATACGTGGGAAATCTCGGCATCGGAAAGGTTGTAACCGAGCTTCTCCAGGCGGGCCTTCACTGCGGCGCGGCCGGAATGCTTGGTGAGCGGAAGCTCCGTCTCGCCCCAGCCCACTTCGGCAGGGTCGATTACCTCGTAGGTCTCGCGCTTGGCCAGGATGCCGTGCTGGTGAATACCGGAGCTGTGAGCAAAGGCGTTCTCGCCCACGATGGCCTTGGAGCGCTGCACGGCCAGGCCGCTCATGCTGGCCACCACGCGGCTGGTCTTCACGATTTCGCGGGTCTCCAGGTTATGCGGCTTCTCACCTGCGGCAAAGCCGAAGGCCTCCGGGCGGGTGGAAAGAGCCATGGCCACTTCCTCAATAGCGGCGTTACCGGCGCGCTCGCCAATGCCGTTGATGGTGCCTTCCACCTGGCGGGCACCGGCGGTCACCGCAGCCAGGGAGTTGGCCACAGCCAGGCCGATGTCGTTGTGGCAGTGTACAGAAATAATGGCTTTGTCGATATTCTTCACATGCTTGACCACATAGTCAATCATGGCGATGTATTCCTGCGGCGTGGTGAAACCTACGGTATCCGGCAGGTTCACCGTGGTGGCACCGGCCTCGATGACGGCCTCCACCACCTGGGCAAGGTAGTCGTGCTCGGTGCGGCTGGCATCCTCAGCAGAGAATTCCACATCATTCACCAGGCTCTTGGCCAGTTTCACACCGGCCACCGCCATCTCGATAATTTCCTCCTTGCTCTTCTTGAGCTTGAACTCGCGGTGCAGCGGGCTGGTGGCCAGGAAGGTATGAATGCGGCCTCGATCCCCGGCGGGTGCCACGGCGGCGGCAGCGCGGCGGATATCGTTCTCCACGCAGCGGGCCAGACCGGCTATGCGGCACTTCTTCACCGTGTTCGCAATGGTGAACACGGCCTCGAAGTCGCCATCCGAAATGCAGGGGAAGCCGGCCTCGATGATATCCACGCCTAGCTTTTCGAGCTGACGGGCCACCTCCAGCTTCTGCCGGAGATTCATGGAAGCTCCCGGGCACTGCTCACCATCGCGAAGCGTGGTGTCGAAGAATAATACTTTGTCGCTCATACTAGACGTTTCTATTGTTGGTTAAGGAAAACCCCACTATACAGAAATGCCGCACGAAATCAAGCTGATTGTGCGGCATGATTTAGAATCTTTCCAAGAAGCCCATCTCCAGCCGAAGAGATGGGTGCGGAAAGCAACCAAAAGCGGGGGCATTACTCCCACACCTGGGTGGTGCGGGCAGCAAGTTTCTGATCCAGGCTCAGGAGTTCATCGATTCGGGTACCGCAAAGGGTCATGATATCCACAATTTCCTCCACCTGGAGCTCCTCTTCCACCTGCTCCTTCACATAATCGAAGAGGAGGCACTGCGTGGCATATTCCTTTTCTTCGCGGCAGAGGGTCAGCAACTCGTGGATGGCAGCGGTTATTTTCCGCTCATGTTCCAGTGCCAGGCGGAACAAATCCAGCGGCGTTTCCCAGGAATACACCGGGGCCGCCACCGAGGGAATCACCACCTTGGCGCGGCGGTTCTCCAGGTGCGACACAAAGCGGAGCGCGTGGCCGCATTCCTCGCGGTATTGCTCGCGCATCCAGTGGCCCATGCCCGGCAGTCCATACTGCCGCAGGTTGCCGGAAAAGGCCAGATACAGGAAAGCGGATTCAAACTCCAGGCGGATTTGCTTATTAACGGCATCTACAATAATCGGGTTCATGGTGGTATCATACCCGTGCCGGAAGCGTGTGTGTATCACTGTTAGCAAACAGTCAATTTTAAGACAGGCAGAAAGCTTGTGCGGCGCGGGCATTGGTGGCAAACTGGTGAATAGTGAATGAATGGCGGCAGAAACGATTTCGGCGGGTGCTTCTTTGCGTGGCACTCTCCGTTCTGCTGCATGTGCTGCTGGGTTTGCTCATTCTGCTGATTCCGCCGCAGGAGAAAGTGAAGCGGGCCAAGCCTGCCCGCAAGGCGCGCCCGGTGAAAGTGCTGCGCACCGCTGCCCGCAAAAAAGCGGATGAGCAGAAAAAACAGGCCGCTGCAGCACCGAAGGAGGAGCCCCGAAAACCCAGCGAGCAGAAGCCCTTTGCCAAGACCAGCGCCGACACTCCTCAGGCCCCGCCCGACCAGCCGGACCATGAGGGACAGCGCAGCACCCGCGCCGCCAGTGCCCCGGATGCCCGCCACCTGGCCAGCGCCGAACACGCCCCCGCCATGACCGGCGAGCAGAAGGAGGAAATCGTCACCTTTGACCAGAACCGGCAGGAGGGCGACCTGACACACGAAGGGAAGAGCACGCCGCCCACTCCCCCGCAGCCACCCGCCCCGCAGCCGCAGCCAGCCCCCCCGCAGCCAACCGCCGAAGCCCCGGCCGATGGGCAGCAAGACGGCACCGATGCCCCAGATGCCCGGGGGAAGGACGCCCGCGACACCGACATCGACGCCACACAATCCCTCACCCTCACGGATGACCTGAGCGGGCAGCTCAAACTCCGGCAGGAGGAACAAACCGAGCTCACACAGGAACTCGAGCAGCAGGCAGCCCGCCTGGGCCTGCCCGGCGGCACCGGCAAGACCAGCACCCCCGCCGCGCAGCCCCGCCGCCCCCGCGTATTCTACGACCCCAGCCTGGCCGAGTGGGCCCAGAAACCCGGCTTCCGCACCAATGAACGCCGCAGCCGCAGCAGTGGCCGCTTTGTGCTGGGCCGCGGCGCTGCACTGAATGTGGCCTCCACCCCGCGCGGAGCATACGAGGCTCTGGTCTACCGCCGCGTAGCGCATTTCTGGTACATCGCGTGCGATGAGCACCGCGGCGATATCATCCCCGGCAAAATCACCATCAGCCTGCGCATCAACAAGCGCGGGCAGATCGACAGCATGGCGCTCATCACCCGCCGCGGCGCCAGCATCAGCCAGCAATCCTTCACCTTCAAAGCCATCCGCAAAGCCAGTCTGCCGCCCATGCCCCCCGAGGTGCAGGCGGACGTCATCGGCGAGCTCATGGAACTCATCTTCGAATTCAACTTTGACTAATCACCCCCACCCGGAACACATCATGAACGAAACCATCCGCCAATTCTTTGCCGCCTGCCATCCCTTCGGTCTGCCGTTGCTGGCCTGCTCTGTCATCATGCTGGCAGCCATACTCTACCACCTGCTCTACACCCGGCAGCACAAGTGCCTGAGCCAGCTGGAGGAAGTAGCCCGCGGCGAATGCTCCGCCTCCGCCTTGCAGGAACTCTGCCGCAAGGATGAACTCGTGCGCGTGCTCAGCTTCATCAACGAGCAGCCGGCCTCCCCTGCCCTGGAGCAGCAGGTCGAGGCCCGCCTGCGCTGCATCATCGACCGCCAGCGCGCCGGGCTCGCCACCATCAGCATCATCACCACCATTGCCCCCATGCTCGGCATTCTCGGCACCGCCTGGGGCCTGGTGGATATCTTCGGCGTGTTCGGCGCCCCGGATGCGCAAGACGGCATCGCGCTGGGCATTTCCAAAGCGCTGTATACCACCATCTTCGGCCTGGCAATCGCCGTGCCGGGCACCATAGCGCTGAGCTGCTTTGAACGCGCGCTGGAGCGCCGCGCCGCCCGCATCAACCAGTGCTTCACCGACCTGCTCGCCAACCGCCTGTCCTGATTGATGCCATGAAGCTCTACGAACGCCAATTCGCGCAACAGGGCATTCCCATCGTGCCCATGCTGGATATTCTCACCATCCTGCTCATCTTCTTCATCGTGCACACCGAGTTCAAGCGCCAGGTGAGCGTGCTGCAGCTGGATGTGCCCCAGACCCACCACCTGGCCGGCACCCAGGGCGACCGCAACAGCATCCTCCTCGAAGTGGCGGATGACGGCACCATCGCCTTCAACGGCAAGCTGGTGCCTGCCGAGCAGCTCGTCGCTGCCGTGCGCGAGCTCATGAAGCAGAACCCGCAGGCCAGGATTCAGGTCTCTGCCGCCGGTGGTTCCTCCATGGCCCGCTTCGTCGAAGTGCTCGATACCCTCACCGCTGCCGGAATCAACGTGGAGCAAGTCCCCGTGCGTATCGACTACCAGCCCTGATATCCCGTTTCCCATGACCATCGGGGCCCGTACCCCGATGGCTACAAACATCAATTTGTCGAGCACTGGGACTTCTTCAAAAATGTTACTGATATTTCTATTACTTACATAATCTTCGGGACGCCGGCGGGCGCGCACCCGCAAGTTGGCCATCTTTCATTCTTGACTTCAGGGAGCATGCGGGTATACTGAGAGAGTTGTAGTTTTATTCCCTTTCCCTGCTGTCATGAAACTCCACCTGAATCTCTCCCTCCGCCGCGCCCTCCTGAGCTCCCTTGCCGCCGTCAGCACGCTTTCCGGCATTTCACAAGCCGGTGTGGCGGATGAGCGTTATGATTTGCAGTATTATCTGGATTTTGCGCGCAATAAGGGTATGTTTACACCCGGTGCAATCGATATTTCCGTTTATTACAAGGACGGCTCCACTGTAACTAATCCGGTAATACCCATCATGCCTAATCTGGATTCCTACGCGCAGCGCGGTCAGATTCTGATGGGGGCTCTATCTCCACTCGGGGGTGCGAACCTGGTGGCACCGCAATTCGTATCCAGCGCTCTCCACTGTTACGAAAATGATGTCTTTTTCCTTTCGGAAAACGCCGATACAAGTGTACAGTACACATCCACCGGATATACCGGCGAAGGGGCGGGTGACTGGAGTATGCAGCGACTCGACAAGATCGTGACAGAAGTCGCTTATACCCCAATGGCTACCGACGCTTTCATCAAGGGGCTCAAACAGAATGACCAACTCTACCGTCTGGGCAATGGCGGCACGTACGATACAAATGGCAACTCATTGCATTTGAACTCGAATACCTTGGGCGGCATGATCAATATTGAGACCATCAATCATGATTGGAATGGCGCAGGAAATCACCGCATCTATGCTACACTTCGAGAGAATGATGCATCCGGCGACACACGCCCGCCATTGGAAATCGGCGTGACGCAGGGTGATAGCGGCAGCCCGATGTTTGCGTGGGATGAGAATAATCAGAACTTTCTCTACGTCGGCTTTCTTTCAGCTGGTTATCCGATAAGTAATTACGGAAACTTCCTGGTGATGCTGAGCAATCCGGGAAAATCGCAGGCTTTCATCGACAATTGCTCAACGGATGTCAGTTTTGCCGGGACTGAAACCATTTTGTGGGGGAATCAGAATGCCAGCAGCGGCAAAGGGAACCTGACCCAAGGTGAAACTACTTACGAATACACAGGAAGCGGGTCGTCTAACACCCCATACGCCCACAAGGGGCTCGATTTTTCCACCACCGATACCAGCCAGACACAAACACTGGAGCTTCAAGGCAGTGTCAACATGGGCGCAGGTGCACTCACCTTTGTAAACGGCAGCTGGAAACTCACAGAAAAGGAGACAAGCTATACGTTCAACAGTGCCGGTTTTATCGTCAATGAAGGAGCCGAACTCACGCTGGAGCTGACAGCCTCTGCCGCCGAAGAGTGGCGCAAAGTGGGCGAAGGCACCATGACCATCGCCGGCAGCGGCAACAACGATGCCGTGCTGCGTGTGGGAGGTGGCGAAACGCAGTATATCATCGAAAAGGATGCTGAAGGAAATATCATCGGGTGTTCCCTGGGCAATAAAGGTGAGACCCGTCTGGACAGAACCGGTGGCTACGCCGCAAGTTCCGTGCGTCTCGAAGCTGGCGTAGCCACCATCGTGCTCATGCAGGATAACCAATTCAAGACCAATTCCGTGGCGGGTGACACTTTCACCTTCGGTAACAATGGCGGTTTGCTGAATCTGAACGGGCACGATTTGAGCTGGGGTGTTATCCGACAGGAAGGTTCCGGCAAGGGGGCCCGCATCGGCAATTTCACCCCCATGGGTGAAACTGCACCTCAGAACGCCACGTTCACCTACACCGGCACCGGCACATTCGACGGTTGCTTCATGGACGAAGGTGCCGGCGATGGTAAGGCTCAGCTGGCAGTGAAGTACAACAATGCCGAGAGCGGAGTCTGGACACTTACCGGCAATCACAGCAATGCCGGCGGGTTCACCGTGGAAGCCGGCACGATGAAACTGCAGGGTATCAATACCCCCCATGTCAACATGACCGACCGTGGTGACTGGACCTACGCCACCGTGGAAGGATCGGATGTCACCGTCAAGTCCGGTGCCACATTCCAGCTCTCTCACCATGCACTCATGACCGGTAATGTCAATGTGGAGGAAGGAGGCAGTTTTGTCATTAACCAGACTGTGAATGCCGCCTCGGAATCCATTGGTGGCAGTTTGCGGCAGGACATGGTGCAGCTTGGTATCACCTCGTTTATCGGCAATGTGGTGCTGAATGGGGAAGCGTCCATGGTGGTGGCAACAGAGTCCCCTGTTGCCACAACGATGCAAGGCGATATCATCAACAAATACAATGTACTGATTCCCCTTCCCAGTAATCCGAATATCACGATGCCGGGACAGAAGTTCGCCACCTTTACCAAGCAGGGCAGCGGCGTATTTGTGATAGATGGGCAGCTGCAAGTGCCGCTGGGCACGGTAGCGGAGGGCGGTCTGGTAGTCACAGATTCCTCCAATTTTGTTTCCACGGACTCTCCCACCAAGTGGACCATCAATGAAAAAGGCTTCCTGGCAATTCAGAGCCTTGATAATCAGACTGCCGTCGATTGCATCCACACGGACTCCAAGGGTGTGCTGGCTCTTACAAGTAATCAGACAACGGCATTGGAACTTGATACTCACCAGAATCTCATCATCGGTGCGTGGGGCAATGTCACCTATGGAACGCTTGATACCGCACTCGGCACAGTAACCGATGCTGAGCATGGAGAAGTCTGGCGACTGGGCGGCGGCACCGGCACACTGACCGTCCTTTTCAAGCTGACAGGGGAAGCCGATTTGTTGGTTGGCAACGAGTGGTCGAGCGGCAGGGTGCATCTGGCCAACTCAGACAACGATTTTACGGGAAACATCTTCATTCAGGGCTTTGGCAACACGCTTACCTATGAGGAAGGAGCTCTGGGGAATGCCTCCGTCTCACTGCCTTACGGCAATGCCATGAGCCTGACTTCGGCATCCCAGCTTTCCATCATCAACTCTGAATCGGATGGCATTCTGGCTGTTTCCACCAATGATGACCTGGATTTAACCGGCAAGTCCCTGTCCCTGGGCGCTCTGGGCAATCACACTTATTCCGGCACGCTGACGGTGAGTGATACATACCGCTTTGGCGGCAATGGGCACCTGACGCTTGATACGGCTCTGGATAGTGCCGATGCTATGCTGATTGATGGTCAGGGGAACTCCGGCAGCCATATCACCTTTGCCCGGGAGAATGCCTTCGATGGTTCCATCGTTGCAGGTGCAGGATTGGAACTGGCGGAGAAGAACAGCCGGGGTGATATTGCCATTCATGTGACTC
This sequence comes from Akkermansia sp., assembly GCA_017435365.1. GTDB lineage: Bacteria > Verrucomicrobiota > Verrucomicrobiia > Verrucomicrobiales > Akkermansiaceae > Akkermansia. The sequence continues at coordinate 42,144 of JAFSFD010000049.1, forward strand.
ATGCCAATGCCCTGGCGGCTACGGAATCCGTGCAGCTTCAGAAAGGCGCTATCCTCTATACCGATGGGCGGGATGTGGCCGTGCGTAACCTTTCCGTTCAGAACGGTGCCTACATCGTCAACAACGGCGAGTCTGATATCACGCTGACATTGGACGTGAGCAACGGAGTCTCCACGAATATCGTAGATGGTGCTGTAGGCAACAATCTGAACACGGCCGGGCTGCACATCGTCAAAACCGGCCAGGGTACCCTCAGCCTCGGCAATAATACCTCATGGTCCGGCGGACTTACAATTAAGGAAGGTACCATAAAGGCCAGTGCCACCACCGATTCTTCCAGTTCCCTGGTGGGTCTGGGGGCTAGAGATATGAGCATCCGGGTGGAAGCCGGCGGCACGCTTGACCTTACCTTTGCCCACAGAAGCAGCGGAGATATTCACCAGACCAGCCTGCCGCAATATGTATCAGGCACCGGCACCGTGCGTGTCTCCTCGGGTGGTGCCATCATGTTCACGGAAAAAGCCGCCGGCTTTGCCGGCACAGTGGAGGTGGCGGGTAACTCGCGCCTGTATATTGGCAACAACTTCATAGAATCACCCTCCAACAGCATGGTACACGGCAATCTCGACGTCTTCAAGGATGCTACAGTCCGGGTGACAGAGGGAAGTCAGGCGCGCATTACCAATATGTTCCGCTACGGCAAGGGCGGAGCCGCTGCTGTCTCAACCAGCGCAGATTTTATCATCGCCGGCACAGGGTTCAAAGGTTCAGACAACGGCATGTATGGCTCCGGCTCACAACCGTTGTTGGCAGCATCGCTCAATGGTGGTGCATTAAGCATCGACCTTGGCTCAGTCATCACCGGCAATGTGACCCTGGCAGACCACGCTACTATTGCCTCATGGTCGAACGGCAAGCTGGCCACCACCTGGAATAACTTTTCGTATGGTACCCAGACCTATGGCCTGAAGAATGCACTGGGCGGCACTATACGCGGGCGCATTCTGGGTGAGGGGAAGACACTGACCATTGGCGGCAATGAAGGGATGACCTTTACTGCGGATTCTGCCAATACATTCGGCAATCTGGTCATTGCCAACGGCAATGGTAACAATGACGACAAGTTTGCCCTGCGACTCAATGGCGGCAAGGCTGTCAACCAGACCAGCACCGCGCTGGGAATGGGAGATGTGACGCTGAATGCCGGGCTGATTCTCCGCCTGGCCGGCACCGGTACGGCCAACAATACCCATGTGCAGTATACCTACGCTAATGATATTTCCGCCGGGAATGGGGCAACGCTTCAGAGCTACAATATCACCAACCGCCTGACTGGTACGGTGAGTATGAGCGGCCAGTCCCTCAACCTCGCCACAGCCAACGGCGGTGTGCTGGAGCTGGCAGGCGGTATCTCCGGGGAAGGCACTCTCAACATAGCCGGCGGCTCCGTCATCTCTATTGGCTCAGCCGGAGCCACGTTGAGCGCCGGAAGCCCGCAGTTCAGCGGCAGCATCGAGGCCGGAGCCGGGACAGATATCACGCTGGCTTCTTCCTCTGTGCTGAGTGACTCTACTTCCATCATCGGTTCAGAAAATCTGACACTGCGTTTCGGCGGTGCTGAGGATTACACGCTGGGCGGGATTTCCGGGACAAGTGCCCTGACGCTGCATTTCGATTTCACCAACACCCCGACAGCTGAGAATACCGACAGCTGGACGACGCTGAGCAGTACCATCTCGGCAGAGACAACTACTATTGCGCTGGATTTGAACCTTTTCAGCGATATTGAAAAAGGGAGCTATACCCTCATCAGCACTGCCGGCTCCGACACCACGTATCAGCTGGCCGATGATATGAACGGCCGCCTGAGTCTTGTCACCAATGCGGAGGGTGCCTTGGTGCTCACGGTGGATGCGGATAATCGTCTTTTCTGGCGCACGGGCGGCAGCGGCAGCTGGAACACCACGGATGCCAACTGGTATTCGGATAAGGCAGCCGGACAGACTGCATTCAGCAGCAATGCCAATGTGATGCTGGATGACTCAGGGGTGCAGGAAGGGAACAGTTCTTCCGCCCGCGAAAGCATCAGCCTGGATGATTCACTGACAGTCGGAACCGTTGGTGTGCAGGAAGCCGCCTACGAATTGACCGGGACAGGCTCCCTCAGCGGCAAGTCGCTGGTGGTCGGCAAGGGGGCTAACATGAGGCTCAGCAATAGCGGTGGCAATACATTCAGCGAGGGAGTGGTAGTGAACCGGGCCGCGCTGACGGTGAGCGGCAATACCCTCACCGCGAATGTCAACGTAGAGGAATCCGGCCATTTCTCCCTGTCTGACAGGGCCACGCTCAACGGCAATCTGAGCATCGCAGATGCAGTGGCAACCATCAGTCAATCCACCCTTGCCGGAGACATTGCGGCCAAGGGTAGTGGCAGCCTGGTGCTGGAATCGGCTGCGGTCAGCGGAGCTCGCCAGATTCGTTTTGAAGATGCCGGGGTGTTGTCGGCTGCGTCCGGAGTGACGCTCAGCGGCACATTCACCTTTGCGGCCAAGCAGCCCGTGCTGCAGGCAGAGGGCATGAGCATCAGCGGAGGTTCTCTCAGCTCCGCCGCTGCGTTGGAGACAGATACGCTGGCGCTGAACGGAGCATCGCTGAAACTGACCCATGCGGCCGGTACAACAACGCAGATTGGAACTATCACCGGCAATGGCTCGCTGGTGAAAGAGGCTGCCGGGAATCTGAGTCTGGGGACAGCCACGCTTTCCGGCCTGACGCTGAAAGGCGGCGGCACGACCAATATCTCCGGCACGGTGACAGTAAGCGATCAGTTCTCTCTCGGTAAGGAGACGGTGAATCTGGTGAATGGGGCCAATGTGACGGTAGGGCAATTTACCTCCGGCAATACGGGTAGTTCCCAGCCAACCAGCGTGATTATTGGCGAGGGGGCTGCTTTGACCGTAACCGGGAATAACGACGTAGATGCCACGAATGCCAGTTTCCTGCTGGCTCACTGGAGCTCGTCTGCCTCATCCCTGGTACTCAACGGAGGTACATTGACTGCGCAGAACACATCTCTGCTGATGAGTTGGGATTCCGGCTCCACTTTTGAAGTGGCCGCCGGCACCGCCAGTCTGAAAGGCATACGCTTCTCTACCCAACGCGGGCACGCTGACAGACTGATACTTGGCGCAGCTGAAACCGATTCAGCCAGGATTAACCTGGGCAGTGCCGGCATTTCCGGCATCGGAACCAATGATACTGTACAATTCGGCAACGGTACCATCGGCGCCACGGCAGACTTTGCCATCAATGGCAACAGTGCCATCAACATGACAGGTAGCAGCCAGGGTACGGTGTTTGATACTGCCGGGCACACGGTTACTGTGAATACGGCTCTGAGCGGTGCAGGCAAGCTCATCAAGCAGGGTGAAGGAACGCTCCTGCTGCATGGCAACGGCAGCGGATACTCAGGCGATATCCTGGTAAACGCCGGGGCGCTGGCAGTCGACAGCACCGGCAAGAGTGTGCTGGAGTCCGCCTCCTCAGTGAGCATCAGCAGCGGCACGCTGGACCTCTCCCGCCTGGATTTTTCGGATGCAGTCAATGCTATCCGCATTTCCGAAGGCCAGGAATTCACCTTGGGCGATGATTCCACCATTGCCTTTGGCAATCTGACGGCGGGTACGGAGTATCAGATTTTCGACATCGGCGGTTTCCTGAATGGATGGGATGCAGAGAATCTGACGGCAAAGGATATCACCATCGGTGGTACGCTCTTGGAGGATATGGGGAGGATATCATTCTCTCTGGGTATGAACGGCAGCTTCTCCTATACTCTGCTGGACGATAGAGAACTGGTGTGGCACGGCGGCAGCACCCCGGCTTCCTGGAAGCAGAATGAAATCGCCGGGAATTGGAAAGAAGGAGAAACTCCCGCCGCCTTTGTCAACCTCGACAGCGTGGCGTTCAACTCCGATGCCGATCTCACCCTGGAGGGTGAGATCCGCGTGAAAAATATCAGTCTGGCTGAGGGCGTCCATCTGAAAACGAGCGGCAGCCTGGCCATTCTCGGCGAAATGACGCTGGGCGAAGGCTACAGCTGGAGTTTCTCCGGCAACACCAGCCTGCGCTTCCGCGAGGCCGACCTTTCCAAGGCTGCCGGACTGGTAGTGGGCGAGGGTGCAACTCTGATTATGGAAGAGCTGACCACCGCACAGAATGCCACATCCACCGCGTTCGACAAGGTAAGCGGCACCGGCAATGTGGAACTGCACCTGCGGGATGACAACGGAGTCGGATTTGACCTGAGCGGTGTTTCCGGCGATATCACGGTGGCCACCGGACGCCTGCAGGTGAATACCTCCACCTTCAACAGCGCGTCAGACATCTACCTTGCGACCAGCGCCAGTCAGCTGGTGTTCAATGGAAATGCCGAGCTGAAAAACGATGTGGTATTGAACACCGACACTTCGCTTCATGTAAACAGCCCTCAGGATTCTCCCTATACCGGCACAATTTCCGGCAACCTGAATGGCGAAGGAAAGACGCTGCGCAAAGAAGGCGGCGGCAAGCTGGTGCTCTCCGGCATGACCACTCTGGGCAAGCTGGAAACCAAGTCGGGTGAAGTGGTAATCGACAGTTACTCGGCCCAGATTGGCACGCTGGATAGTGGGTTGGCCGGTCAGGCAAGCGGTATCCTGCGACTGGCAGAAAATGCTCAGCTGCAACTGACAGGTGAGCTCTGGAGCCGCAATAGTACCGGTATACGACTGGAGAAAGGTGCACAGCTTGCCCTTGTTGCCCATAACCTGTACGTGGTGAACGATGGTAGCGGGACATCGTCCATCAAGAGGCCCACCGGCGGTGACAAATACACATTGGGTACATCTAATTATGAAATTGCCAATGCCCGGGTGGCCTACGTTGGCGGAGATTCTGCTACCATAGCCAACAAACTGACCAACGTGGTGGTTGAGAACGCCGTCAGCTATAATACCTCGCCTGCTGATTTGAGCTATGGTGATGAAGTGGCACCCCCGGTCAGCGAGAAAACCCTGACTGTGACCAACGCCGATAATACGCTCAGGGGCGTGCTTGCCACTGGCGGCAATGTCAACCTGATGAACCTGCAGCAAGCCTGCTCTCTTGATATACTCGAAATTGCAGCCGGGCGGGGCGTGGGGGCATTTGTCGGCAGCAATACGGACGAGACAGCTACGGTGTGTGTGGATAGTGTGGCACGACTGGGGAGCGGAGCCTCCCTGGACGGCAGCCTGACCCTGGCCGATGGGGCCACGCTGGAAATGAGCGGTCTCGCCAGCGGCGAAGCAGTGGTGCTGACCGGCACCCTGACCCTGGGCCGAGGGTTAAGTATGGGTGAGCAGCTGCTGACTGACCTGCGGGACCTGAACTATGGCGAGTCGTTGCAGCTTTTCACCGGACTGAGTAATGTAAGCCTGCCCAGCGTGGCCGATGCCACCGGTGACGGCAAGGTGCTGGCCAGCGATGTGTTCACCAACGTGAACAATGCCCAGCTGTACGTCACCTACCAGGTGATTGACAACGTGGGCAGCCTCCTGGTGGTACACGTCCCCGAGCCGACCACGGCCACCCTCAGTCTGTTGGCCCTGGCTGCGCTCGCCGCCCGCCGCCGCAGAAAAGAATGATGCGTGTTGAGTGAATAGTGAATAATGAATAGTGAAAAAGTCGTAAAAAAAATCCATGAAAAGGGGCATTTTTTCACTATTCACTATTCATTATTCACTTTTTAGGCTGGTAATTCGGGAAAAAGTGCGTATAATTGCCGCGCTATGTCAGAAAATGAACCTGCAATTACCGCTCCGGGTTCCTCTGAGGAGGAACTGATTGCCGTGCGCCGCGAGAAGGTGGGCAAGATTCGCGACCTGGGGGTGAACCCCTACGGTGGCCGATTCGATGTGACCACGAACGCGGGCGAAATCAAGGCAAACTTTGAGGAGGGTAAACAGGTGAAATTCCTGGGCCGCATCACCGCGCTGCGCGATATGGGCCGCACCCAGTTCTTCACGGTGGGCGATGTGCGCGGCTCCATCCAGTGCATGCTGGTAAAGAAGGCCGTGAGCGAGGAAGCCTGGGCTCTCTGGAAGCTGCTTGAGCGCGGCGACTGGATTGGCATCGAGGGCGAAACCTTCATCACCCGCACCGGGGAGCCCTCCGTTCGCGTGGCTGAGTTCAAGGTGCTTTCCAAGGCCCTGCGCCCCATGCCGGATAAGTTCCACGGCCTGGCCGATATGGACACCCGCTACCGCCGCCGCCACCTGGACCTGATGAGCAACCCCGAAAGCGCCGACCGCTTCGTGAAGCGCTCGCTCATCGTGCAGGAAATCCGCCAGTACCTCATCGGCCGCGGGTTCCTGGAGGTGGAGACGCCGATGCTCCAGGACATTGCCGGTGGTGCCTCCGCCAAGCCTTTCGAATCCTACTACAACGCGCTGAAGAAGGCGGTGACCCTGCGTATCGCGCCGGAGCTCTTCCTGAAGCGCCTGCTGGTGGGTGGTTTCCCCAAGGTGTTCGAGCTGAACCGCAACTTCCGCAACGAAGGTGTGGACCGCCGCCACAACCCGGAGTTCACCGTGCTGGAGGTATACGAGGCCGGTGGCGACTACGAGAGCATGGCCACCATGATGGAGGAAATGATCTGCACCGTGGCCGAAAAGGTATTCGGCACGCTGAAGTTTGACCAGTACGATGACAACGGCAACCTGCGCTGGACCGTGGACCTGACCCGCCCCTGGCGCCGCGCCGATTACAACGACCTGGTGAAGGAAGTGGCCGGGGCCGATTGGTTCGAGCTCACGCCCGAGCAGCGCCGCAGCCGCGCCGAAAACGAGCTGCACGTGCAGATTGGCGATGACCTGAACGACACCGATGTGACCCAGCAGGTTTACGAGAAGCTGGTGGAGGAGAAGCAGGCCAACCCGCTCTTCGTGTGCCACGTAGCCCGCGACCTGGTGCCCCTGGCCAAGGCCAACCCCGAGGACCCCAGCGTGGTGGATGTGTTCGAGCTCGTCATGAACGGCCAGGAGCTCTGCCCCGGCTACTCTGAGCAGAACGACCCCGTGGAGCAGCTGGAGCGCCTGAAGCACCAGGCCGGCGAAGACCCGCAGAAGATTGACCACGACTTCATCGAAACGCTGGAAAGCGGCATGCCCAGCGCCGGCGGTATCGGCATCGGTATCGACCGCCTCTGCATGCTCATGACCGGCGCCTGCTCCATCCGCGACGTCATCCTCTTCCCGCAGCTCAAGAACCGCGGCTGAGCCCGGTTTCTGAACTGCTGAATCAAGCAATCCCCCTGCACCACCACGGCGCAGGGGGATTGCTCTTTCCGGCTTTTCACTTTCGGCGCGCCAGCTCGCTGGCGTATGCTCGCCCCAGTGTTGCGGCATGCTCGCGCAGCCACTGGCTCAGTCGGCGCTTGCCCACTGTGGGCCCCGGCACTGCCAGGCGGCCCTGGCTCAAGCCTTCGATTTCCTCACGCGTCAGCATCACATCGCCCACCAGGTGCCCCAGGATTCGCGCCGCCATGTACCCCACCGCAGACGGCACCGGCAGAACAGGGCGCCACAGCCCCATGCTGCGAGCCAGTTCACCCCACAGCTGGCGGAAGGTGTAGCATTCCGGCCCCACGGCGTTGATGATGCGGTGCGGGGCGAGCTGCTCCGCTTCATCCAGCGCCAGCTCCGCAAAATCCTGCACATGGATGGGCTGCAAGCCATAATTCCCCCACCCGAATGTGGCCACTGCGGGCAAATGCCTCATACTCCACGCCATATTGTTGATGAGGATGCTTTCGGCCGGAGTCTCGCCGAACAGGATAGCGGGGCGCAAGATACTGTGCGGCAGTCCGCTGGCCGCCAGCACCTGCTCCAGCTCGGCCTTGCCGCGGAAATAGGGCAGCGGGCTCGCGGCATCCGGCCGGGTGATGCTGGTGTGTATCACCCGGCCCACCCCGGCACGGCGGGCGGATTCAATCATCTGCCTTGTGTTCTCTACTGCTTCTGCATGACTGAATGCAGCATGCCCTGCCCCTGCATAGCTGAAGCGCACCCAGTAGGTATTGACCAGCACATCCACCCCTTCCAGCACATTCTCCCGGCTGCTCCACGGCATGGGCCTCAGCTCGTATCCCGCCGGATTGGCCAGGCGCCCGGCTGAGTTGGTGAGCCCCACCACGCGCCAGCCGCGCCGCGCCGCCTCTGCTGCCATGTATCGCCCGCTGTACCCCAGAACTCCTGTTATGGCTATTGTTTTCATATTTCTGTAATTTGAGAAATCATATGATAAAATTTTTCAGAGTCTGGAAATAAGAGCCAGTACCTTGCTGCCCATGAGCGCCGCGCGGCGGAATACCGAGGTATTGTAGTGCTGCGCCGCTGTTGCCACGTTTTCTGCCGTCTGCAGCAGCTCCTGCATGGCCTCCATGCGCTCTGCGGTATGGGTATCGCCATCCTCCCTGGCGGCGGCCAGGCAATCCTGCACAGCCTGCACAGCGCCGGCCGTTTCGCGGCGGCGGCGTTCCTCCAGAATCCGCCGAGCCATTTCCCACACATCGCACTCTGCGCGGTAGAAGCTGCGGCGGTCGCCCGGGCGCGATTCGCGGTAAATGAGGTTATAGGACTCCAGCTCCTTCAGGCTGGTGCTCACATTCGAACGCGCCAGCTGCAGCAGCTCACACATCTCCTCAGCCGTCAACGCCTGGGGCGCCACATACAGCAGACCATGCAGCATGGCCGTGGAGCGCGGTATCCCCCAGCGGGTCCCCATATCGCCCCATCGGCGGATAAACTTCATCTGCGCATCACTCAGCTGCATACGCCTATTTTCTGAAATTTCAGAAATTTGTCAAGTAAAATCTCATCTGCCCCCCTTCTTCCCGGTAAATGAGAGTTTGTGAGGGGAACTCTTCGGAGCACGGGACTTCAGTCCCGATTAAATGCGCCGAGATTTCGGGACTGAAGTCCCGTGCTCCGAAAGCTGCAAATTCCCATTTAACGACTTACCCCCTCCCTTCGCGTTCTGATAATTTCCTTGTAATGAACAAGGATTCTGCTATAAATATGCCATGAGTATAGAAAGCTCCATCTATTTCTACTGCGATGACCTGCCGGGCAATTCACCGATGCGGCAGAAGGGGTGGTTGGAGGAGCGGGAGCGCGGGGGGTATATATCACCCTCCTACAAAGCACCGCTGGAGACAGATGGCAAGCTGGATTTCCATGAATGGGAAAAGTTTCTGAAGCGCAATCGCAGCTTGCTTCTTCAGTGTGAATCCCCCCGCATCGACCTCGGCATCATGGCGGATTGCCAGGTGGCAGACTTTGATTTGAGGGTACCCGTCCGCGTGTTGCAGGCATTTGCCAAGGCAAAGGTATGGCTGGGGCACACCCTCATGCCCAATGGCAACAATCAGGTAAGATACCAGCAAAAATGCCACAACACGCTTTCCGCCGATACCCCCTCCGGCGGACGCCCGCCGGCACTGCCACCGTCCATTCGGCAGCACCAGGGAAAAATGGGCTTGTATCCTATCCGAGCCAACAGCAGCTTGTACACGCCGGATGAGCTTCCGCCGGATGCCACCACCATCGCCATCTGCCAGTACCTGGGAGAATGGGGCTTCGCCAGCAACGATGTGCCCCCGGCGTTCATGGAAACCCTGAGCACGCGCAACGCGGAACTCCGCCTGCACATCAACATGCCCCAGCGCCGAGGCCGCAAAATCAACTGCACACTCAGCTGAATCAATGAAATAGAGACCGGCAGGGATTTGCCAGCAGGCATCAATCCACCTGTTTATTCCTCATCGAAATCCGGTTCCTCTGCGCCATCCGCAAAGAGCTCGTAGGCGATGGAATCCACGATTTCCACCTCGGCAAACTCACCCACAGGGAGGGCGGGGTCCACATGGATGGTGCCATCGACATCCGGGGCATCCCAGGGGCCGCGGGCAATGCCTGGAGCATCCACAAGCACGCGCATGCGGGTGCCGATGCTCTCCTGCCCGATTTCGTCCGCAATGCCGGCCAGGAGCATGGAAAGCTCGTTGCTGCGGCGCTTCTTCGTAGCGTGGTGCACCTGGTTCTTCATCCTGGCGGCCAGGGAACCTTCCTCCTTGGAATAGGGGAACACGCCCGCGCGCTCGAAGCGGAATTCCTTGATGAACTCGCGGAGCTCAGCGTGGTTCTCCTCCGTCTCGCCGGGCAGGCCGGAGATGAAGGTGGTACGCAGGCCGATGCCCGGCACCGCCGCGCGGATATCGCGGATGAGATTACGGATGTAATCACCATCCGTCTTGCGGCGCATGGAGTCCAGGATACCATCCGCAATGTGCTGCAAGGGGATATCCACATACTTCACCACCTTCTCGCACTGCGCAAAGGTATCGATGAGCTCGCGGCTCCAGTGGGCGGGGTGGGTGTAGAGCACGCGAATCCAGAAATCGCCGGGGATGGCGTTAATCTCGCGCAAAAGACTGGCCAGCGATTCACCGCGGGAGGAATCCACCCCGGCGGTCTTGCTGCCGCGCTTCTCCCACTTATCCATGCCGTAATAAGTGGTATCCTGGGCAATGAGGTTGATTTCCCTGGCCCCCTGCTCCACCCAGTGGCGCACTTCCTTCAAGATATTGGCCTGCGGGCGGCTGCGGTGGCCGCCGCGGATGCGCGGAATCACGCAGTAGGCGCAGGCGTGGTTGCAGCCCTCGGCAATCTTCACATAGGCATAATGCGGCGGCGATATGAGCTTGCGCGGCACCCCCCAGTCCGGCAGGTAGGTGGAAACCTTGCTGGTGTAGCACTTTTCCGCCGTACCGTTCAGGCAGGCAGTGGCAATCTCCGCCACGCGGGTGATTTCATCCACCCCCATGAAGCAGGCCACCTCGGGCATCTCCTTGGCCAGTTCCTTCGCATAACGCTGGGAAAGGCAGCCGGCCACGATAATCTGCTGCTCCGCCGGGGCATCTCCCGCCTCGCGGGCACGCACGGCATCGAAAATGGTATTGATGGCCTCCTCCTTCGCGGGGTCGATGAAACCGCAGGTATTGATGATGAGCACATCGGCCTCCCCCGGCTCCACCTGGCGGAACCCGGCGGCCTCCATGCAGCCGGCCATGTGTTCGGAATCCACCTGATTCTTGGCACAACCCAGGGATATAAGAGCGAAGGATGCGTTCATGCGCGCATTATACCCGCGAACTGCCCCGGAAGCAAGTCAAATGGAAATTTAACAGAATTGACAATTGACGAGTGACTATTGACAATTGGGAACTCTGTCGGAGCACGGGACTTCAGTCCCGAAATAACGGTGCTTCCAATCGGGACTGAAGTCCCGTGCTCCGACAACGACAAACATCAATTTAGTGAGTTTTTAGAAGTTCCAGTTGATGTTTCGGCAAAACATCTCACCAACCATAACCGCACCCAAAAGCACACCCCGCCCTGCGAACTGCAGAGCGGGGCGGCTTGGGAAGTTATGGGTAAACCCGGCTGGATTTACTTGTTCATGGCTTCCTCGATGGCCACAGCCACGGAAACGGTGGCACCGACCATGGGGTTGTTGCCCATGCCGATGAGGCCCATCATTTCCACGTGAGCGGGCACGGAGGAGGAGCCGGCGAACTGGGCATCGCTGTGCATGCGACCCAGGGTGTCGGTCATACCATAGGAGGCGGGACCGGCGGCCATGTTGTCCGGGTGCAGGGTACGGCCCGTGCCACCACCGGAGGCCACGGAGAAGTACTTCTTGCCGGCAAGCACGCATTCCTTCTTGTAGGTGCCGGCCACCGGGTGCTGGAAGCGGGTGGGGTTGGTGGAGTTGCCGGTGATGGAAACGTCCACGCCCTCAAGCCACATGATGGCCACGCCTTCGCGCACATCATCGGCGCCGTAGCAGTTCACCTTGGAGCGCTCGCCGTCGGAGAATGCCTTCTTGCTCACCACTTCCACCTTGCCGGTGGCGTAGTCGAACTTGGTCTGGCAGTAGGTGAAGCCGTTGATACGGGAGATGATGTAGGCGGCGTCCTTGCCAAGGCCGTTCAGGATGACGCGGAGCGGCTTCTGGCGCACCTTGTTGGCGGAGCGGGCGATACCGATGGCGCCTTCAGCGGCGGCAAAGGACTCGTGACCGGCCAGGAAGCAGAAGCACTCGGTCTCCTCACGCAGAAGCATGGCAGCCAGGTTGCCGTGGCCCAGACCCACCTTGCGGTCATCGGCCACAGAGCCGGGGATGCAGAAAGCCTGCAGGCCTTCGCCGATAGCCTCGGCAGCGTCGGCAGCCTTGGTGCAACCCTTCTTGATGGCGATGGCGGCGCCTACGGTGTAGGCCCAGCCGGCGTTCTCGAAGGCGATGTTCTGGATACCGCGCACGATTTCGCGCACGTCGATACCCTTGTCGAGGCAAACCTTCTCGGCTTCCTCGCAGGAGCTGATACCGTACTGAGCAAGAACCGGAAGGATCTGGTCGATACGACGGGAATAAGATTCAAAAAGAGGCATAATCTTGTTCTATGTTTAGGGGTTCTTTACTCGTGGCGGGGGTCGATGTACTTGGCGGCATCAGCAAAACGGCCGTAGGAACCGGTGTGCTTCTTCACGGCCTCGTTGGCGTCCATACCCTTCTTGATGTCTTCCATCATCGGGCCCATCTTCACATACTGGTAACCGGTGATTTCGCCATCGGCATCCAGTGCAAGCTTGGTGATGTAGCCTTCTGCCAGCTCCAGGTAGCGGGCACCCTTGGCCAGCGTGCCGTAGAGCGTGCCGGTCTGGGAGCGCAGACCCTTGCCCAGGTCCTCAAGACCGGCGCCGATGGGCAGACCACCCTCAGAGTAGGCACTCTGGGTGCGGCCGTACACGATCTGGAGGAAGAGTTCGCGCATGGCGGTGTTGATGGCGTCGCACACGAGGTCAGTGTTCAGCGCCTCGAGCACGGTCTTGCCGGGGAGAATTTCAGAGGCCATAGCGGCGGAGTGGGTCATGCCGGAGCAGCCGATGGTTTCGACCAGAGCCTCCTGGATGATACCCTGCTTCACATTGAGGGTCAGCTTGCAAGCGCCCTGCTGGGGAGCGCACCAACCCACACCGTGGGTCAGGCCGGAGATGTCCTCAATCTTGGTGGATTGCGTCCAGGCACCCTCCTGAGGAATGGGGGCGGGGCCGTGATTGCAGCCCTTCTTGACGCAACACATCTGTTCGACTTCGTGTGTGTACTGCATAATGGTAATTATGTTGTGATGTAGAAAACGCTCGGCACCGGCAACGCGTTCCGGTGATACCTTGCTGCCGCTATTATAGCGCTTTTTCCAAAAGATGCGAGCATAAAATATGTTTGCATGAGCACTCTTCTTCAAAATGCAGCTGATATTTCCATTTCTTACAAATTCTCCGGGATACATGTGGCCGCCGACCACACCTGTCCCAAAGTTTGAGTACGGAGCTCGATAAATTGGAATTTGGCGAAGCCAAATTCCAATCCCTCATGCGTCAGCGTGAGGGATTTCATACATGCCGCAGGCATGTATTTCATGCACAGCGCCAGCTGTGCTTTCATACCGCTGCGAGCAGCGGTATTTACATACTTGCGATAGCAAGTATTTCATTGAGCGAAGCGACTAGTTACCGCTGCATTAGCAGCGGTACTGCCGTTTTTTTTGCAATGCATTGTCCATAAGCGCACAATGGGACACCTAAAGCACATGATTTTTTCCCAGGGAAGGCTAATTTATTATGCGACTGCCCATTGGATGTACCGCTGCTAATGCAGCGGTAACTAGTCGCTTCGCTCAATGAATTACACCGGCAGAGCCGGTGTATGTAAATACCACA
>JAFSFD010000050.1 GCA_017435365.1 Akkermansia sp.
GGAGCCATTATACATGGAGTACAGAATTTGTCAAAGGGCGGATGGCGAAAAAAGGAAAAAGACCCATCATAAACCCATTTAATGATTTATAAAGCACTTATAAATAATGTGTTATGATTTCTTGCTTTTCACTCATGTCCTCGAAGACGTACCCTTCTCAAAGGGTATAGTTCATCACCCCTCTGGCGAATATGACGTTGGAGGGGTGATTTATAACTATCCTCCCAAATCACCCTACAGCAGAATATATAAGTGAAGAGCAAATGGCATCATGATATGCTAATCGCATATAAGGAGCGTTGCCAATTGGCAGAATTCAATACCTCCTATCCTTTGCGTCCGGAACACTGGTCCTCTTATCGCAGCAACGAGTTGCTGACGTTCGGTACGGAGCTCTCTCTCTACCTGCATATACCGTTCTGCCCTCAGTTGTGTTCATTCTGCGAGTATACGCGCATGGCTACGCCCAGGGAAAATTTACAAGCCCATTATGTGCAGACCATATTGAGAGAGCTGCGTACATTTGGCGAACTTAACCCGCAATTTCAACTAGCCGGGTTCGACATAGGAGGAGGCACTCCCACCGCTCTCAGCACTCATCTACTAGAGCTATTGCTGCTAGAGTACCGGCAATTTCTGAGCTCAAGAAAACTTGCATCAGATTTTGAGCCAAGTATAGAAAGCACGTTTCAAACTGCAACAGCGGACAAGCTTCGCGTTATCGGTGCGGCTGGAATAGAGCGCTTATCGTTGGGTGTTCAATCTGCTACAGGCTCCTTACTGCGTGCGCATGCTCGTCTCAATGAATCAGAAGAGCGCATGCTGGAGGTAATAACAACTGCGCATGACTCAGGTATTCAAAAAGTGAACCTGGATTTTATGTATGGCTTGCCAGGTCAAACTCCTGCGAGCATTCATTCTGACTTGGCGCTTATACAAAGACTATCTCCCGAACAGATAACCCTCTATGAATTGCGGACCAATATGGTTCAATTACCTTCGGCTTCTGCAGATATGCGCTTTGCTGCTTACAATATCTGGTATCAAGGACTACTGGAGCTTGGGTATTGTGCCCCTTTCGGGAGAAATACTTTCAGTCGAAATCCAGCCGATGCGGGATGTTCTTCGTATTTGAGAAAACGAATGTTTTACGCCACCCCATATCGTGGATTCGGTATTTCTGCCCAGAGTATGGGACTTAACGGGATAAGTTACAACAAAGGCAAGGGCCTGGGCGCTGGTAACTTGCGTCAGTGTGTGGAAGAACCGGATTACAGCCCTCAAGATGTCTACCTTCTTTCTTCAGCTGAATTGGCCGCAAAATATATAGCAGTAGCAGGCTATAGTGGACAGTTCTCTCTGCGGGTTGCGAGCCGTCTATTGGGTTGTGATGCAGCAGATTATTATGCTGAGCCTATACTCTTCTGTCAGGAGTGGGAACTGCTCCAGCTGGTCGACGATGATATCCTGCGCATTACCCCGAAAGGGTTCCGCCACATCGGTGCCGTATTTTCCCTTTTTTACTCGCCTCCATCAGTAACAAATATATGAACTACCGCTATCCCTGCACTGGTTATATCCCCATGAGTGGGTTTGGTAATTGGCTTGAGCAAGAATGTAGTGAGCCCCGTCACAACATAAATGCATTTTCTCGAGAACTGCGAGAACGATTCAATGTTTCTTGGGTGGTGCCTGTTAATTCTGGGTCATCCGCAAACTTGGTAGCTGCTATTGCACTTGCTGAAAAAGTGCGACAGCAGGGAAAGCCGCTCACAGCTGCAATTTGCGCCTTTACATTTCCAACCACTGTAAGTGCATTGTTGCTAGCCGGTTTTGAACTTACTGTTATCGATACAGAAGAGAATGGATTCAATATCTCTTTCCTTGCATTACAGAACATGGATATAATGCCCTCTGTATTGGCCATCACCCATTTTCTCGGCTTTCCCTGTGAGGTGGAGCAAATTTGCAATCTGGCACATGCTCGCGGTTCATATGTTCTGCAAGATGCTTGTGAAACGCTTGGCCTTCAAGTCAACAATCGGCCCATTCACCAGTATGGAGACTTGACCACTTGGTCATTTTACCATCCTCACCATCTATCATCCTATGGTGGAGGTGCGGTACTCAGTCATACAGAGGAAGACTATCTGCTTACCGATAGTGTAGCCCATTGGGGGCGAGCTTGTCGCTGTCACATCTCCCCGGATAGCTGCTGTGTGCCGCAAGGCCCGGCTCATCAATTCACCTACGAGCGCCTGGGCCTCAATGTTGAAATGTCAGAGCTCAATGCTTGTTTCGGGCGGTGGCAATTAAGGCAATGGAATGAAATCGAACGCGAGAGATGCCTCCGTTATCAGTTGCTCTATGATACATTGTCTGATTTATCCATGTCTCGAGTTTGGCTCAGTCCTCAGAACGCTGCATCCCCCTTCGTCTTTCCGATACAGTTGACGGATGGAAGAACTTTGAATGATATATATCCGAAATTAAAGGCTGAAAGCATAGAAATACGCACCCTCATGGGCGGAGTATGTTGTGATCAGCCTGCTTTTACCCATTTGTCCGCCCCGCTTCCCTGCGCCCGAGAACTGGCACGAACCACCTTCTTTGTGGGTATCCACCATACTCTCCCGATGGAGAATGTGCAACATGTCGCAGCCCGTTTGCGTTACCATATAGCAAATTAGCCTGTTTCGCGTATTCAATCTGGGCTCCTTTTGATTGTTCAAAACAGAAAAACAAAATGATTATGAGTCAGGTGCCTATTTGCCCTTAAAAACGACTACACGACTTGCAATCCGAATTACAGAGTGTGGTTCGTTTTTTTGTACCCGGACGCATTCCTCAATTATAGTAGAAGAGACTTAAGGGGGGACGCATAATTCGTCAATCGTCAATTGTACTTCGTCAATACAAAACGCCCTCCCCATGTGCGCAGTTGAAGGAATCAACGGATTCCAACCCTAAGCGGGGGAGGTTATCTGCACTCATTATACATATGGTACGGATTTTGTCAAGGGGTGGATGGCGAAAAAAGGAAAAAGACCCATCATAAACCCATTTAATGATTTATAAGGCACTTATAAATGATGTGGTATGATTTCTTGCTTTTCATTCATATCCTCGGAGACGTACCCTTCTCAAAGGGTATTCACCGAGCCTGCTTTCCGACACAATTTGGAAAGCGGGCTTTTTTAGTTTATCGCCCTATATTTCTTGGGGCAAGCTCCCCCAAAAAATAAATAAATGCCACAAGAAATCTCACCTTCCGACACGACAAGAGCGGCAGCCTTTGAACTGTGGATGCAAGCTCCGAATCCCATGGTTGCGTTCTTTAAGACTTTGGACGTAACGCGGCTTGTCAAACTTTCCGGGAAAAAGCACCTGAAGTTCAATATGCTGTTGAATTACTGCATTGGCAGGGCAGCTGTGGGCATTATTGCTCCGGCAATAGTAAATGTCGGTTATTTTTGAGCATAGGAAACACTCTTCTTTTTGAAGAGATTTGCCATTTTTGTCTTGTTTTTCTGATTATCTTCCATGTGTTCGCGCATCTGTTGTGCAAGTTCCTTTTTATTTTTTGCCGGCTCTCTTTGCCCAATCGCTCTTTTTAGGTCGGCGTTAACCAATTCATCAGGATTGAGTTCGGGCGAATAGGCAGGTAAATAAAAAAGGAATCTTTATGAGCCTCGCGTTCCGCCTTGGTCATCGATTTGAGATTGAACTGTTCTTTTGCCATGACGGAGGTATTATACCACAGCTATATACCTTTGCTAAGTCAATAACGCAATGAGGCGCCAATTTCATGGCGGCTCATGCAAATAAAGGATATCGGCAAGCTCTTTAACTATTCCCCGGTAAGGGAGGAGGCGTTCTTTCCGCTATTTCTTGTTTTTCTTCTTCTGCGGCTCCAACAAGGGGATCCGATGTATCAGTTCCCGTATCGGATGTAATCGTAAGGTCTGCTTCTGATGTTTCCGGAGATGATTCCTTCCCCTTACTCAGTAGTTCCTTGAAGCTGGTTGACCATTCGGTAAGCTTGCCATACAAGTCGATAGCTGGAGGCGCTGCTTCTGCCAATGCCATATAGCGATGAACCATTTTTACCATAATCCAACTATCCACAAAAGCGTATTTGATGCTCCACGCCAACATGAGAGAGAGGATGAATGCAATAAATCCGTTCCATTCCATGGCTCTGAAGCCAAGTCCCATGATAACAAACAGAATCAAGGTAATAACGATGACGGCACAGAACACAACCAGCATAATCCAAGCTGCGTTCTTGAGTAGCTCCTTCCAATTTTGGGCGTACAGCACTACACCATCTGCCGCATTGCGGTAAGGGTTTGCATCTTGCCTGTAGAAAGTGTAGCATAAGCAGCATTCGTCAATGTAACCCAATGACAACTCCAGAAAATAGTCGATAAGTTTCTGAACTTTCTCACCGCCGGGAATCATACTCAATATGCCTCCGGTCAGTTTTCCAAGCATGCGTTGAATCTGTTTCACCGCCCGAGCTACAAGTTTATCTATCCCGAAGTATACGTTTGCGGTACCAAAACGCTCCAGAACCATTCGTTTACCGGATGTTATAGGTGCTGTCGGTATTTCCCCTGTGCGGAAACTTTCTGCAATAACAGCAACATGTCCGGCCTTGACCATGTAGCCTAAGTAATGATTCATCAAGAAATTTACCAGACCTATGCAGCCGAGCCAAACCATCAGCATAATGGCGAATACCCCCTCACTATTGAACAATACGCCAATACCCAGCAGAATGCCCAGCAAAACAGCGTCAATGATAATGTTCAAAACGCCCAGCCCCAGTTTCAGCCAGCAAAACGAAAGTGTTCGAAAAAATATCGAATTAGTAGTCATGTTTCCTCCTTTCCTGTGAAAAAATCCCATAGAGGGTTGAAGCTCTATGGGATTTGTAGGTCATTTGTTTCGGTGTGTTTTAGTTACCACGCACCGTGGTCTTGTATGTAGTGATGATACCCAAAACACTCTTGATTTCTTCATCCACAGAGCTCACAGAACTAATGCCACCATTTCTTTTGGCTGTTGCGATGGACGCATCTCCGGTAGCAATAAGTCCGAGATACGTAGTTGACGTGGCAACACCAACGCGAGAACCGCCTCCGGAGCTAGCTGCCACAGGAGCCTTGACATCTGTATAAATAGCACCTACACGAGGCGCACCACAGCTGCTTAATACTACCGCTATTGCAGCGGCCAGAAGTGTAGAAGTAAGTTTGGTCTTCATGTACTGTGTTTTCTATTGGTTTGGTTGTTTCTATAGCCACTCCGATGTACTCAGAGCAACATTGTACCTATAACATACAGCATTCTGTATGCTGTAGCAAGTAAAAAGTAGGAATTAACGCAAAATAAATACATTTTAGCCACATAAGGAAACAGCCGTTAAGCTAAAATTTGTTTTTTTGATGGAGTGTAACCTCTTGATTTTTCAGAATTATGCATACCTACAGCATACAGAAAGCTGAAGCAATGGCACGGGCGCAAGCGGATAAGATGAAACTTGCCGCCAAGGGGGGCAATGCCGCTTGATAAGCTGGTGGATTCTGTGCGAAGCGCGGCGGAGCAAGCCGGTATGGGCGGAGAGATGCCTTCTCTCCGGGAATACCTGGACGCATTCCCCCGCACCGCGTCTGATGGTCGGAGATTAACCGCCGCCGTGCGTTCACTGTGTTCCTGGAGTTCTTGGGCGCGAAGTCTGACCGGCGCCTAGACTTGGTGACGGTGGCTGATTGTGAGGGCTTTTGCCGGTGGGCGTTGGAGCATTGGAGCCGTGGAACGGTGGAACGCCACAAGCACGCGCTGGGGCACGCTTTCCGTAGAGCTGTGGAGATTGATGACCTGATGTGGAAGAATCCCATGCGTGCCGTGAGTCTGCCCGCCGTGGCGTCGGCGGTGTGTCCTGAACGCGGGGCAGATAAGCAAAAGCGGTTGCCGTTCACCTTGGCAGAGATTCACCGGCTGATTCATGAGCTGCCCGCTCCCTGGTGTGATATGGTGGCCGTGAGCTGGTATACCGGCGGGCTGCGTTTATCGGATGTCTGCCTGATGCGCTGGGCAAGCATTGATTGGGCGGGCGGTTATATCAGCCTGGTGGAGAAAAAGACCAGAAAGGAGCGTTGCCAGAAGGGGAATGGCGAGGCAGAGGTAGCCTATGGTGACATTTCGCCCCCAGAGGAAGAAGTACAGAGGAAGCAGCAGGAGACCCCAGAATAGCCAGGAATCCAGCATATCGACATCATAGGCCGTTTCTCCGTCTATGATAAGTCCTGGGTGCAGGAGCCTGCACAGCCATGCGCCAAGCTGCAGGGGCAGATGTTGTTCAATCTGCATCGTTCTCCCATCAATGATGAATATCAGGAGGTGGGCCATAAAGGCCACGATGACCTTGCAGGTGTAGCTGAGTAGCGGGATGACTCTTCGAACATTCATGGCTTCATATAAATGCGGCTTGAGAAGATTTTTCAGGTGCCTGCGGTCATCTGCACTCATGCCTTTGCTGCATCATGCGGCAGATGGCATGGTGGATTCGCTTTTCATTTCGGGCGCTTTCGCTGTTGACGAGGGAATTACCTGTTTTCATGAGCACTATCCACCCCAGGGGAATGCCGTTCACCAGAAAGAACATGATGGCCGCGCCCGGAATCTTCCTGCTGAGCGGGTAGCCTTCGGGAAAATCCCACAGCAGGAGAGCAATGAAGTATATGATGGTAATAACCACGAAGGCGCATTTTGCCACTGGTGCCTCCAGAAAGAACTTTTCATGCGGCCTCGGGGGAAAGATATCCGGGTCGACGCTGGGCAGGCCGGTCTGCTCATCTATCGCATAAGATTTGATGTTCTGCAAATCTGAGTCATTCAAAGTGGCTCCATTATATGCAGGCATGAAACATAAATAGCGGGCAGCCAGGGCGATGACCATCAGCTGCTCTTCAGTCGGCCTGGCAAGGAGGACCTTTTCATCCACTCCTGATAACAAGGGATAGAGCCCATCGGTGGGGGGGATAAGCCAATGGTGCCTTCTCATGATGGAGCTGTAGATGCTCCCGCGGGTGATGAGCAAATCGCCCCAGAGGGCATAAGCATGTGATTGGGAAGCACTCAGCCCCTGGCGGTAGGCCCAGGTGGTGCGCCGACGTGAGGAATCCCGGAGCAACAGCAGCATGGGGTGCCCGCTCGCGTCGACTACCTCCAGCTCGCCCGATTCCTGAGCCTTGTATGTTCCCAGAACCTGCTGATTGAATAGGAGCTCGCCTTGGTGTTCGGTGGCGCCCATTCCGCCGAAGGCCAAGGTGTCGGAAGACGTGCTCACCGTCAGCGTATCGGTAGCTTCATCATAGGCCGCGAGTCCGTATCTCTGCCCCGTTGCGGTGATGATATTGCCCCGCCAGTGCTCTGAGCGATAAGTACCTATGATTTCAAGAAGCATGATGCGGAGACATTGATTATGCCGTCAGGTTATATCAACCATAAAGAAAGTCAAGATAAATTGCGAGCAGGTGTATTCTCATGATAACAAATGGCGAGCCGCCAGGAGCCTTTCACGGCGTAGGCGATTGCCGGAGACGGAACTCTTCCTTCGAATTTTCACCCCCGTACTTTTGTCGGAACGCCCCATGCTGATGTTTCCATAGCTTTGCATGCACTTCTCCCGCTTGTATGAATTGGAAAAAATAAGGCTTGATAGGCAAGCCTGGCTGTGCTACGCTGCGCTCGCCCTGAAACAATCCAACTACACCTGGTGATGACTCTGTATTCTCTGCTTAATGAAAAGCGTTTTGTAGGTTGCGAAGATGCCCGCCAGTTCTGTGCCTGCTTCCCGAGACAGGATGGGTGCTCCATGTCCTTAATCTGCCGTGAAAGGGATGAGGGCCTGCACCTGGTGCTGCGGCAGGGGGAAGCGGAGGTGCCCGCCTCCCGATATCCGCTGCCCCATTATGTGCTGGAGCGCATCCGCTTCTGGAATGCCTGGGCCAGTGATGAGCTTCTGAATATGTATGACCGCACGGAATCGCCCTTGTATGGTCTTGAAGCCTATGCCATTTCCCTTGCTGTGGATATTTCCGCAGCTTATCCCGGCTATCTCGTAGATTACTGCGGTTTTCCCGTGCATGATGAATGGGCTGTGTGCAGCTATGGAGCAAAACATCGCGATTCGAAAAAAGGATGGGATGCTGCCTTTCCGCTGATTCCCAATGCTTGGAAATACAATCGTAACATGCAGGCCCTGCTTGATTTATCTTTTAAGGCAGAATGGGTGGTGCCACCAAGTGGGTACCGCATGTGTCATGACCATGATTACTGCTATAGTGATATTCATTTTGATAGGGCAACACGGTTGCCTTGTTGGGGCGGATATGAAGACTCCCTGGAAATTGATGAGGCGGAGGGTTTCCCCTGTTGGGTTGTCCGGCACAAGGCTTTGCTGGAGCAAGGATGGGATGAAGATTATGTGGAATCTCCACCGCATGATTCAGGTTGGTGGTCTCCCAGCTTTTATCTTCGCCCATTTCTGGAAGATGCCTTAGCTATCGATATTGCTCGCTATCTGAAACAACCTGTGCCGATTTCCTCTTCGCCCCGCTATGTGACAGGGGCGGGCTTGCTGGAGTTTCTCAGTCGGCAGCGTTGAGTTCAATTCTGCGCTTTCCTCCATGAAGCCGTAGCAATTCGATGCAGCGCTGGTATCCGGTGCCTTCTGTATGGTACCATAAAGCAGTGTCCAGCGGGGTTTTTCCATGTTCCTGCACATTTACTTCACAGCCGGCGTCCAGGTATGCCTGCAGAGAATCAGGTGTTCCGAAGTTGACCGCTGCATGCAGAAGGGAGTCCTTCTCATCGCTTTGAGAAAGACCTGCCCGGATGAGATGCTGCACTGTTTCGTAACTGTTGCTTTCTGCGGCGTACCACAGGGCCGTGCGTCCATTTCTATCCCGCTGCCGGATATCTGCTCCTGCTGAGATGAGCTCCTGCACAATGTCTGCAAATCCAAATCGGGCGGCTTTCATGAGTGCTGTCATGTCCTTGCCCGCAGAGCTGATGGCGTTTACGTCACAACCAGCCTTCAGGGCTGACTGTACAGCGCCCGGTTGGTTCCGGTCGATGGCATCAAGTAAACTGTGGTTGTCGGTATGGTGCTCTGGTTCAATTCTTTCCATGAACAGGCCTTCAATAGCACCATATTGCCGCAAGAGCCAGACGGTTCTTTCGCCCCGATTTCGGGTGCGAACGCACAAATCCGTAATGGCCCAATCCAGAGCGGTCTGCCCGTCTTCGGTGCTTCGGCTGTTCGGCTCGGCACCGGCGCACAGAAGAAGCTCCACAATCTGCCAATTCTCGGAGTTGATGGCGGCATTCATCAACGGAGGCTCTTCCCCTGCCGCATTGACATCTGCCCCTGCCTGTATCAATTGCTTTACGCAGTCATAATTCCCCGAGCTGCATGCTGCTGCAAGCGGAGTTTCTCCCATGACAGAGTCCTTTTCATTCATTTTTGCTCCGCAGTTGAGCAGCATGCAGAGTAAATCAAAACCTTTGTCTTCGGGCAGCCCGGCAACGATATGCAGCGCTGTGCATCCGTGAGCATCCCGCGAGTTGATATCTGCACCCTTGGCGAGAAGTGCCTGCACTTGTCCGGTGTCTCCGTTTGCTGCGGCTGCCAGTAACGCAGCGTTCATTTCCTGGGTTGTCATAAAGGGTATATGGGTGGAGGGGGGAAGACGGGATGCTCTGAGTGACTATCAGTCCCGCCTCGTTGGAACTATATGCAAAAGAGGCCGAATAGTCAAGCGGGGACTTCTAAAAACTCACTACGTGTCCCAAAGATTTGGTAAGCTATAGAAACATCAGCAACATTTTGGAAGAAGCCCCTATCTGCTCGCCAAATTGATGTTTATCGTTGTCGGGGCACGGGACTTCAGTCCCGAAATAACGGTGCTTCCAATCGGGACTGAAGTCCCGTGCTCCGACAGAGTTCCCCCACAAATTCCCATTTATCAAGAATAGTACTCAAACTTTGGGACACGTGTGGATTTTCAGGAGCATTGCCTGACGATGCCGATGCTGCTGTGAAGCTGCCGGATTACTCTGCGTATGGCTCACCCTGGGTGGGACAATTTGTTGGCGGCAAAAGATTCCCACTTTGCACTTTGCCCTTTCTTATTATTGACTTTTGGTGGAGTATGGTCTAAGATTGGCGCATGGAGACCCGAGTGATTGAGGTGGATCCGCTGGAGGATTGCCGCAGCATTTATAAGGAAGCCGCTGCCGTGCTGGCAGAGGGTGGGCTGGTGGCCATCCCGACGGAGACGGTATACGGCCTGGGGGCAGATGCGTTCAACCCGGATGCCGTGGCCAAGGTTTTTGAGGTGAAGGGACGACCGAATTTTGACCCTCTCATCTGCCACCTGCCGAATGGCAAGGCGCTGAAGGAGATTGCCGAGGTGCCGGCAGAGCTGCAGCCGCTGGTGGATAAGCTGGTGAAGGAATTCTGGCCGGGGCCGATGACGCTGGTGCTGCCGCGCAAGGAATGCGTGCCGGATATCGTGACGAGCGGGCTGCCCACGGTGGCCTGCCGCGTGACGAGCCACGAGGTGATGCGCGCGGTTTCCCGTGCGCTGGGACACCCGATTGCCGCGCCGAGCGCCAACCGCTTCGGTCACATTTCTCCCACGAGCGCCCCGGCGGTGATGAAGGAGCTGGGCGGCTCCATTCCGCTGGTGTTGGATGCCGGCGCCTGTTCGGAGGGGCTGGAGAGCACGATTCTGCAACCCTGCTTTGATGAGAAAGGCGCCCCCGCTGTGCGCGTGCTGCGCGAGGGCCCGGTGACCCGCGAGAAGCTCCGCAAAATCTGCAAGGTGGTGAAGCCCGGCAAGGGGAGCGATATCGAGGCCGCGACTCCCTGCGCCCCCGGTATGCTGAAGAGCCACTATGCCCCCACCAAGCCGCTGATTCTGCATGACCCGAAGGAGCCGTTCACACCGCAGGAGGGCGTGAGCTACGGCCTTATCACCTACCAGGGGGATTCCCCGCTGGCGGAGCAGGATTGCTGGGCCGAGGTGATGCCGCTTTCTCCCGGCAGCGGCCGCCTGGCAGAGGCCGCAGTGCGTCTGTTTGCGGTGATGCGCGCCATGGATGAGTGTGAGGGGGTGCAGGTGATTGTGGCCGAGGAGCTGCCGAAGATGGGGCTTGGCCTGGCCATGATGGACCGTCTGAACCGGGCTGCTGCCCAGCGCGGGGAGTAAGCCCATGAAGCTCGCTTTGCAGAAATTGACGGTGAGTATCGTACTGCGCGTGGTGCATGCTGCGCTGGTGGAGCTGTATGGGCTGGATACCCGGGTGCGGGCCGAATTTGACCGCATGCCGGAGGGCATGAGCTATGCCTTGCAGACCGGCCACGCCGCGCCGGAGCTCTATGTGCAGTGGACGGGCGGCAGGCTGCTGAATCTGAAGAAGATTGAGAAGCCGACCTGCGCCCTGCGCCTGAAGTCCACGGGTATTTCCTTCCGCATGTTCACCGGGCAGATGGGGCTGGCACAGGCCTATGCCCAGCACGCCTTCAGCATGCAGGGTGAGATTGCGGACGTGATGCGGCTGGCCCGCCTGGTGAACCTGGTGGAGGGCTACCTGTTCCCGAAGTTCATCACGAAACACATTTTAACCGATATTCCGGCCTTGCAGGTGAACCCGCTGCGAGTGTATGGGCGCGTTCTCTGCGGGTTCCTGACCGGGCGATATAACTGACCATGAACAAATACTTTGAATTTCAGAATGCCGTGAAGCTGCTCTGTGGCGACTCTGCCCTGGAGCGGCTGGCAAATGAGCTGGAGCACCTGGGTGCCAGGGCCCCCATGCTGCTTTCGGATGCGGTGCTGGCGAAAATCGGCACCATGCAGCAGGTGGTGGATGCCATGGCGGCCGAGGGCTGCACCCCCGCCTGCACCTTCACGGATATTCCCGTGGATTCCTCGCTCAAGGTGGTGAACGATATTGCCGCCCTCTACCGCAGCAGTGGCTGCGATTCCCTGGTGGCTGTGGGCGGTGGCTCAGTCATCGATACCGCCAAGGGCGTGCGCCTGGTGCTCTCGCAGGAGGCAGATGACATTCTGTCCATCGGCGGGGTGGAGAATCTGGTGCGTGGCAAGTACATTCCCTTTGTGGTGGTGCCCACCACTGCCGGCACCGGTTCCGAATGCACGGGCGTGGCCGTTATCCGCAACGATGCCAACGGCGTGAAGATGGAGTTCCTTTCCCCCTTTGTGGAGCCGGATGTAGCGGTGATTGACCCGCGCATGACCGCCGGCCTGCCGCCCAAGGCCACGGCCAGCACCGGGTTCGATGCCATGGTGCACGCCATCGAAGCCTGCACCTGCCTGCAGGCCAATCCCATGAGCACCGCCTACGGCACCACGGCCATCAAGCTCATTTGCGAGAATCTGGAGGAAGCCACCCGCAACGGCTCCAATAAGAAGGCCCGCTACGCCATGGCTGTGGCTTCCACCATGGCCGGTATCGCTTTCTCCAACAGCATGGTGGGTGCGGTGCATGCCATCGGCCATGCGCTGGGCGGCGTGTGCCACGTGCCGCATGCCGTGGCCATGACCATTCTGCTGCCGCACGTGATGCGCTACAACCTGGAGCGCTGCACGGAATCATACGCCGAGCTGCTGCCATGGCTGGTCGGTATGGATGCCGCCATGACCACCCCGGCGGAGAAGCGAGCCGAAGCTGCCATCGAGGCCGTGACCGCGCTGGGGCGCCGCCTGAATGCGCTCTGCGGGCTGCCGCTGACTCTTGAGGCCGCCGGAGTGAGCAAAGACGATTTCGCCAAGGTGGCGGAGTTTGCCGTGAACGATGGTGCGCTCATTGTGAATCCGCGCACGGCTGATGAAGCCCAGGTGATTGAAATCCTTAACGCAGCCTACTGATATGCACGAAATAGTCGAGACACAACGCCAGTTCTTCCTGACCCATGTCACCCGCGATGTGAAGTTCCGCATCCGCGCGCTGAAGCTGCTGCAGAAAACCATCCGCGAGTGGGAACCCCGTATCAGTGAAGCCCTGTATGCCGACCTGGGCAAGAGCGCCGCGGAGGGCTACATGTGCGAAATCGGACTGGTGCTGGGTAGCCTGCGCGATACGCTCAGCCACATCCGCAAGTGGAGCAAGCCCCGCCGCGTGATGGCTTCGCTGGCGCATTTCCCGAGCAGCTGCCGCGTGGAGCCGCAGCCCTATGGCGTGGCGCTCATCATGAGCCCGTGGAACTACCCGGTGCTGCTGTGTCTGGACCCGCTCATCGCTGCGCTTTCTGCCGGCAACTGCTGCGTGGTCAAGCCCTCGTCCACCACGCCGGCCACCTCCGCCGTGCTGGCCGAGATGCTGGGCAGTATCTTCCCTCCGGAGTATGTGAAAGTAGTGCTGGGTGGCCGCGAAAACTGCAACGCCCTGCTGGAGGAGAAGTTTGACTACATCTTTTTCACCGGCAGCCCGAGCGTGGGGCATGGCATTATGGAGGCTGCCGCACGCAACCTGACCCCCGTGACCCTGGAGCTGGGCGGCAAGAGCCCCTGCATTGTGGATGCCACCGCCAACATCAAGGTAGCGGCCCGCCGCATTGCCTTCGGCAAGATTCTCAACGCCGGCCAGACCTGCGTGGCGCCGGATTACCTGCTCATCCACCGCAGCTGCAAGGAGGAGTTCATCACCGAGTTCCGAGAAGCCGTGGCCGAGATGCTGGGCGAGCACCCCGTGCAGAACGAGAACCTTACCCACATCATCAACCGCCGCCACTTCGACCGCCTCATGGGGCTCATGGAAGACGCCACCCCGGTGGTGGGCGGGCAGGGCGTTTCCGAGACCCTGCGCATCGAGCCCACCCTGCTGGATGGCGTGACTCCCGGTTCCGCCAGCATGCAGCAGGAAATCTTCGGGCCCATCCTGCCGGTGCTCTGCTGGGATAAGTGGGAGGAAGTGGAGGCCTTCGTGCTTTCCCGTCCGCGCCCGCTGGCCTCATACTACTTCACCACCGATAAGCAGGCAGAGAAACGCTTTGTGCAGCACCTTTCCTTCGGCGGCGGCTGCGTGAACGACACCATCATCCACCTGGCGGTGCACGGCATGCCCTTCGGCGGCATCGGCGACAGCGGCATGGGCTCCTACCACGGCAAGACCGGGTTCGATACCTTCACGCACTACAAGTCTGTGCTGAAAAAGGCCAACTGGCTGGATCTGCCCTTCCGCTACCAGCCGTACAATAAACTTAAGAGCAGCCTGCTGCGCATGTTCCTGCGATAATGAATGCTGCGCTCACAGCTGAAGAACAGGCTCGCCTGGCCGCCGTCCTGCGGCCGGGGGAGCAGTGCCTCTGGCAAGGGAAGGGGGGTGCTGAGCCCTCTGTTCAGACCGCCGGGTTCCTGTCGCGCCTGTTCGGAAAGAAAATGCAGCCCGCCGGGGGCGCCGTGCTGTATGCCATCACCGCTAAGCGAGTGCTCGCAATCCCCCCGCAGGGAGAGCCCCGGGAGTGGTTCCTCATGCTTGGCCTGATTCAGAATGTGGACGAGCAGGCGGACGGCAGCGGCAGCATCATCTTTGATTATGAGGAGCAGGACGGACAGAAAATTCCCCGCGGTATCATCGGTGTGCCGCAGGTGGTGCAGGTGAAGAATCTCCTGGCCGATGCCATTGATGCCGCCTATAATGCCTCCCCCTGGTCGGTGTGATGGCTTAATCAGCGGGCGAAGAGGAGTGCCGAGCGTTCGATGTCCTTCATGCGCTCGCGGTAACGCTTCCGGCGGCAGCTGAGTAGTGGCAGCCTGGTGGTGGGGCTGCCTGTATAGTACAGGCGGGCATCCTTTACCACGAAATCCGGGAAGCGGTGGCTGCAACTCTGCTGCAGCCGGGGCAGG
Source organism: Akkermansia sp. (assembly GCA_017435365.1). Taxonomy (GTDB): domain Bacteria; phylum Verrucomicrobiota; class Verrucomicrobiia; order Verrucomicrobiales; family Akkermansiaceae; genus Akkermansia. Next base: position 14,949 of record JAFSFD010000050.1, read on the forward strand.
CGCTCTCGGAAAAACTGGCGCATCAGTCCGGCAAAAATCCCTTTTTCCTCGGGGGCCGCATCGTCGCAGAACCACCAGAATTCATCGTTGCCCTCGTGCCAGTTGTGCCATTCCTCCACCGGTGGAATGGTTACACCATTGAGCATGAGGGGCAGGAACCAGGCCATGGCCGAGCCGTTGATCGCCCTGCTGAGCAGGTGGCGGCATTCCTCCTGTGTGGCGCCGTTCAGGCGTTGGAAAAGAATCAGCGCATAGCGGTGCTCATCCCTCGCCCGGAGTATGGAATAATCCAGCAGGGGTGCCTGGCTGAGCAGAGTTCCCAGGGCTTTCAGAATGTGGCTCCGTTTTATATTGAAGCGGAGCAGGGCATCCGCCATGCTCCAGTTGCACATATCGACCGCCTGATACAGGGCGCTCTGCCATATGTTGCCATCAATATCTGCTTGATACCCATGCCGTATAGCACTTTGCAGACTCACAAGATTGCGCTTGTGGCGTCCCCGTGCGCCTCGCTCGGCCAGCATCGTCACCAGGTTGCGGTCATAGCAATCGACCGCCTGGAGGGAGTCCCCCCATTCTTTTACGAAACTTCTGGCGTCTGCCGAATAGAACATGACCACATTATAAGCTGTGACCCACCGGACCGCAAGCCCATTTCCCGCGGCTAGCCCCCCCCTTCAACCCGGAAATGGGAATTTGGAGGAGAAACTTTGTCGAAGCCTCGCTTCGACAACGACAAACATCAATTTTTCGAGCTCCGTACTCAAACCTTGGGACACGCGTGTGCGATAGAGCCCATCTGCCGGCAAACCGCGGATTCCTGACGTTTGAGGTGTGGTATGATGGAATTTTAATGCTCAGTTTGATATTTAGGCGAAAAAACCTGTTGCCATCATCCAACTTTTGGAGTATACTTAACGCACATGGTTGAGAATATTCTGTACATTGTTGCAGCCTACCTGATTGGTTCTGTGCCGTTCGGCTACATCGCCGGGCGTCTGAATGGTATTGACTTGCGGGAGCATGGCTCACGCAACATCGGTGCCACGAATGCGGTGCGTGTTCTGGGGAAAGGGTGGGGTATACCGGTTTTCGTGATGGATTTTGTGAAGGGATTTGCCCCTCTGCTGTACATGAAGTACCACCTGGGTGGGGATTTGACGGCATTTACGCCGGAGCAGATGGGCTGGTTCCTCGGGGTGATGTTTGCGCTGATTCTGGGGCATACCTTCACGTGCTTCCTGAAGTTCAAGGGGGGCAAGGGAGTGGCTACCACGGGCGGCTGCCTGTTTGCCCTGTCTCCCTGGGTGGGGCTCAGTGCGCTGCTGTTCTGGATTGGCAGCATGATAGTGACCCGCTATGTGTCTTTCTCCAGCATCATGGCCGGTGTGGGCATGATTGCCGCCGCCGCGGTTGAGCTGGCTGTGATGGATGGCTCCTGCTCCGTGGCCGATGGTATGGTGCTGGGCTTGCTGGCTATCATTCTGATTCTGGTGACGGTGAAGCACCGCGCCAACATTGTGCGCATCATGAATGGCACGGAACCCAAGGCTTTTGCTCCTAAAAATTGATTTCATCTGATAAGTTTATGGAACGAGTTTTCACAAAGACAGCGGTGATTGGTGCCGGTGCATGGGGCACGGCACTTGCCTTCACGGCAGCCCAGAATGGCAGCGAGGTTGTGCTCTGGACCTATAAGGAAGAAGAGGCCGCCACGATTCGAGAAACCCGCATGAGCCTGATTCCCGTCAAGGGAGCCCGCCCACTGCCGGAGAATGTGAAGGTGACCAGCGATTGGGCCGATGTGGCCGGCTCGCAGCTGGTGATTGTGGTGGTGCCCAGCGTGGTGATGCGCAGCGTGGCGCAGAGTCTGGCCGAGGTCGGGCTGGCAGAGGATGCCGTGATTGTGACCTGCTCCAAGGGCATTGAGAAGGATTCCCACCTGCTGATGAGCGAAATCATCTCCTCCTACGTGAAGTTCCCGGTGGGTTCGCTTTCCGGTCCGAACCATGCAGAGGACATCGTGCAGGGCCTGCCGAGCCTGACCCTGGTGGGTTTCGAGGATATCGAGATTGCCAAGGCGGTGCAGAAGCGCCTGAGCACCGGTTTCCTGCGCATCTATGCCAGCAGCGATGTGGTGGGGATGCAGATTGGCGGTGCCATCAAGAACGTGTTTGCCCTGGCCAGCGGTATCTGCGCCGGTCTGGGTCTGGGCGATAACGCCCGTGCGGCTCTTTCCACCCGCGGCCTGGCTGAAATGACGCGCCTGGGCATGGCCCGCGGCGGGCGCATGGAGACCTTCATGGGGCTTTCCGGCATGGGCGACCTGGTGGTGACCTGCTACTCCGACCACAGCCGCAACCTGACTGCCGGCCGCATGCTGGCCAAGGGCATGCCGCTGGATGAGTGTCTGAAGCAGATCGGGCAGGTGGTGGAAGGTGTGCCGAATACTCTTTCCACCTACCAGATGGCCCGCAGCCTGGGGGTGCGCACTCCCATTGTGGATGCCATGTACGATATCCTGTACAACGGCAAGCACCCGAGCGAGGCCCTGCAGGAGCTCATGGTGCGCGACCTGCGCGAGGAAAACGTGAAGGATTGATGCGCTTTTCTCAGTAGAAATTTCCGGCGGTCTGCGTTCTCCAACACATAGGAGTCAGAGCAGACCGCCTTTTTTATGATGAACATGGGTGAATCTCCGGAAAATCTGTGGTTGGCCGATTTGTGGATGCAGTACCGCGACCGCATTCTGCGCATGCTGTCGCTGCGCATGCCTGCGGTGCTGCAGCGCCGCCTGAGCGTGGAAGACCTGTTGCAGGAGACCTACCTGGCTTGCGGCCGCCGCGTGGCATTCCTGCAGGCGGAGCCGGAGGTGCCCATGTATGTGAAGCTGCGCCGCATCGCGCTGCAGACGCTCACGGATATGGAGCGCCACCACCTGGCCGCCGCCAAGCGCGATGCCATGAAGGAGCAGAGCCCGGAGGACGACGTGGCGGCAGATGCCTGGGCCCATTTTGCGGATACGATTTCCAGCCCCCGCACGCATCTGGAGCGGCTGGAGCGCCAGGCCATGGCGCGCCGCGTGCTGGCCCAGCTTTCGGCAAACGACCGCGAGATTCTGGAACTGCGCCATTTTGAGGAAATGGGCAATGCGGAGTGCGCCGCTGCGCTGGGAATTGAGCAGAAGGCTGCCAGTATCCGCTATGTGCGCGCGCTGAAGCGTTTCCGCGAACTGGTCAATCACGAGAATCCCTATGCCTGATACCCCGGACCATGAGGAACTGCTCGCCACGCTGGTGGAGGAATACCTGGAGGCGCGCCGCAGGGGCGAGGCCCCGCCGCTGGCGGAATATGCTGCGCAGCATCCGGAGTGCGCGGAGGAGCTGCTCGAATTGCTGAAGGGCATGGAGGAGATGGAATCCCTCAGCGTGTCGACTCACAATGCTGCTGTGGCGTGGACGGCGCGTTTCCCTGAGGTGCTGGGTGATTTCCGCCTGCTGGAGCGCATCGGCGCCGGCGGCATGGGCACTGTGTTCCGCGCCATGCAGGAATCCCTCAACCGCGAGGTGGCGGTCAAGATACTTTCTCCGGCCTGGAATGCGGATTCGCGCCACTGCGAGGCTTTTGAGAATGAATCCCGCGTGATTGCCGGGCTGCACCACACGAATATTGTGGAGGTGTTCGGCGCGGGGCAGGAGGGGGATTACCGATATTATGTGATGAGCCTGGTGCAGGGCGAGGCAATCTCCCCCGCGGGCATACGCAAGACATTCCCGGGTGTGCCCTATGAGCAGGCCGTGGCCCGTGTGGGGCTGCAGGCCGCGCGGGCTCTGGCCTATGCGCATGCCAGCGGGGTGCTGCACCGCGATATCAAGCCCGGCAACCTGCTGCTGGATGCCGATGGCGTGCTGCGCGTGGGCGATTTCGGCCTGGCCACGGTGCTCAACAATGGTGAGATGGCTCCGCTGGTGACCCAGAGCCACGATGGCACGCTGCGCTACATGCCGCCGGAGCGCCTGATGCGCGGGGAGAATTCCTTTGCCGGTGACCAGTACAGCCTGGGCGTGACCCTCTACGAGCTGCTCAGCATGCGCCCGGCATTCCGTGAATCGGAGCCCGGCAGTCTCATTCACCGCATCTGCAGCGAACCGCTCCGCGAGCTGCGAGGCGAGGGCGAGCTCGGGGCCATTGTCAATAAATGCATCAGCTTTGAGCCCGCAGACCGCTATGCTTCCATGTCTGAGCTGGTGGAGGATTTGCGCCGCTTCCTGAACGGGGAGCCGGTGCTGGCCCGGCCGGCGTCCATCCTGCGGCGATATGCCATGTGGCTGCGCCGCCGCCCTGCCGTGGCTGCGTGGAGCCATGCCGCCGCCATGCTGGTGCTGCTGCTGTTCGGGAGCATCCTGTGGGGCTATGCGGCAGAGAATGAACAGCGCAAGTTGGCCGAGCGCAATGCCGCCATTGCCGATACGGCCTTGAAGCAGATTTTTACCAGCATGGCCGACCGCGACTCCGGCGATAATACACTCTGGCAGCCCACCAAGGCCGATGCCCAGCTGCTCCAGCAGCTCATGCCTTATTATGAGGAAATTGCCGCTATGGCTGGGCAGGGGGGAGATATGATGGCTGAAGCATGCCAGACCCTCGCCATCATTGCCCTCCAGATCCGCGATTACGCCACGGCTCAGGAGTATTTTACGCGCGCCCGCGATGATTCGGCCCCGGGCTCAGTGGAGTATATTCGCAACACCAATGGACTTGCTTCGGCCTTGTATGCTCAGGGTAAGCGCGCGGAGGCAGAGTCGCTTCTCTCGGCCCTGGTGCAGGCCATGCCGCAGACCGATGATGTGGAAACGCGCCTGGAGCTGGTGCGCGCCCTGCAGATGCTCAGCGTGGGCAACCAGTACACGCGCCGCTGGCAACCCGGGGGAAAGCGTTCGCGTGCGGGGAATCCACCACCGTTAAAGGTGGGGCGCAAGGGACGCGAGGAGCGCATGCAGTACCTGCAACAGGCGGTGGAGATGATGCAGCAGCTCCTGCAGGATGCGCCGGAGAGCGAAGTGGTGCAGATGCGCCGTGTGGAGCTGCTTTCCCAGACCCGCAAGCGCGATTGGCAGAAGCTGCTCCTGGGGGATGCCGCCAATCACCTGCAAGTGCTTGATGAGCTCCTGCAGAAATATCCGGAAAATCACCTGTTCAAGCGTGCCTATGTGCAGTGGTCGATGCACCCGCACCGCTCCGGGGAGGTGGCCGCATTGGACCGCGCCGCCCGCTATGCCCGCTCCCTGCTGGCCGATAATCCCGGCAGCTCGGAGATGATGATGCTCTATATTGCCGTGCGCGATCGCTTGTCATCCGCCATTGCAGAGGCGGGCGACCCGGCCCGCGCGGCGCGGGAGAACGAAATGACCCTGGGCGTGATTTCTCTCGTTACCTCGCGCTCGGATTATACGCCGGAAATGCGCGAGCGCCTGGCCTTGCTGGTTTCCATGCATGGGCGGAGCAAGAACCGCACCCAGCAGGAGGCTGAAATCTCGCTCCTGCTGGAGAGTATGGATGAAAAGCGCATGCAGGAGGTGCGCCGCCGCATCAATTCCATGCGTGACCGCCGCTTCCACCGTGATGCCCCCTTTCATTTCAAACGCCGCGAACCCCATTAAGCCTCTATGCCTTCAGGGAAAATATATTTCGCCATGCTCAGCGTCGTCTACGCCGTGCTCCTGACGCTGGGCAATCTGGATAATCTCACCCCGCAGGGGCAGTGGCGTGTGCTGGCGGCTCCCTGGCTGGGCGAGCCCCCGGCAGGCTTGCAGGTCGAAACCATACGCGCCGACAATTTTGGGGATTGTCCTGTCACGGTGTTCTCCCTCCCTGCCAATGAGGAGCTGCGCCGCAGAATTATTGAAACTTACCGGCTGGACCCCGCGGGAACCACCGCCGCCGGTGAGGAAAAGTTTGGTAATAAACACGTCCTCCCGGATTATACGGATGACACTCGCCCCGTGCTGCCAGGCCTGAGCGTCTGCATTTCCCCCTGGCTGGTGGTGAATCCCGATGGCTCCATGCGTTTCTGCGCAGATGATATGAATGTGGAGCAGGGGGTGTATCCGGTGGCGTCCCTGGTGGCACACCAATACCCGCAGTACCTGCCCCGGGGCGAGTGGGCGTTGCTCTATCGGCCGCTGGCGCTGGCGGGGCTCTATTTCCTGTTCCCCGCGCTGTTCTGCTGTGCAGGGTGGCTGTGGGTGCAGCACCGCCCGGTGAAGGCTCCGGAAACGAAGCTGATCTGCCTGCAGATTCCCACGCTGGTGGGCTTTCTCGGAGCCTTTGCGGATTTTTATCTGCATGGCTTCGATATGGGCTACTCGCTTTTTCCCTCTGCGTTCAGTGCCGGCACGAATTTCATAGCGGCACTGCTGCTGCTGGAGCTGACGGCACTGCTGCGCAAACTTTTCGGCAAAACAATCTGATGTCATCAACGTTTCCACAAGGCGTGTACAGGGCTGGTTTTTACCGGCTGCTGCCTGAGCCTGACTCCGGCGACCTTTACGGCCATTGAGCCGGGCTGGCCGTGGGGGCTTCTGCTGGGTGCTGAGCGCGCTCCTGTTACTCAGTTGCGGCACCCCATTGCTGCGCTGAGTGCGTGAAGATATCCGGGTGCCGGGAGGTGCCTCTGCACATGCCGATGAATCGCTGAAACCTGTGCTTTAAGTAATGTGCATGCCGCTTTTACAGCCAGGCGGCATACAAGCTTAATTGCCCCGATGCCCAAACGTATATTTTTTTGAACTGGCACATTTTAAGCTCGCTTTTTTGCGCTAAAAGTGGCAGAGTTAAGGGGAACTGAACCTACATAGGAACCATGAGCGAACAGCCCCAGCCTCCGTATAAACGTATTCTTTTGAAATTGAGTGGCGAAGCATTGCGTGCCCCCGGAAGTCGCGACAATATCTCCCCGGAGATTGTGGCGCGCATCGCCCGCGAGATTGCCGAAGCCCAGCAGAAAGGCAACTTGCAGATTGCGATTGTGGTAGGCGGTGGCAATATCTGGCGCGGCGCCAAGGCCAGCGTGCGTGGCATGGACCGCCCCACGGCAGACTATGTGGGCATGCTCGCCACGGTGATGAATGCGCTTTCCATCTGCTCCGCAGTGCAGGAGGCAGGCGTGCCTGCCCATGTGCAGAGCGCCATCGAGATGAAGAACGTGGCGGAGCCGTACGTGCGCAACAAAGCCCGCCACCAGCTGCGCGCCGGCGAGGTTGTGGTATTCGCCGCCGGCACCGGCAACCCCTTCTTCAGCACGGATACGGCAGCGGCTCTGCGCGCCTGCGAAATTAACGCTGAGGTTGTGATGAAGGCTACCTCCGTGGACGGTGTGTACACGGCCGACCCCAAGACCGACCCCACCGCCACGCGCTTCGATGCCATTTCCTATGAGGAGTGCATTTCCCGCAACCTGAAGGTGATGGACCAGACCGCCTTCACCCTGTGCAAGGACAATGCCAAACCCATTATGGTGTTCGATATGCACCAGCCCGGCAATATCACCCGCGCCCTGCTCGGTGAGAAGATTGGCACCATCATCGGCTGATTATCAGAATCTTTTAACTCACAACAGAATATAACGACAATGGACGAAGAGACACTCTTACTTGAGGTTGAGACCGCTATGGAGGAAGCTGTGGAGCACATGCAGACCGGTTTTGCCGGTGTGCGCACCGGCAAGGCCTCCCCCTCCCTGGTGGACAATATGGACATCTACGTGGCTTCCTACGGCTCCAGCATGAAGCTCAAGAGCCTGGCAGTGGTTTCCACTCCGGATTCCCGCTCCATCCTCATTCAGCCGTTTGACCCGGGCACCCTCAACGATATCAAGAAGGCCATCGCCGAGAGCCGCCTGGGCATTTCCCCCATCATTGACGCCCGCTCTGTGCGCCTGCCCATTCCGGAGCTGACCGGCGAGCGCCGCAAGGAGCTCTGCAAGTATGTGTCCGGCCTTGGCGAGGAAACCCGCGTGCGCATCCGCGGTGTCCGCAAGACCGGTATGGACGGCATCAAGAAGATGAAGGCCGACAATATCCTGACCGAGGACGGCGTGCGCACGGCTGAGGACAAGGTGCAGAAGCTCACCGACAAATACGTGAAGACCGTGGGTGACCTGGTGGCCGCCAAGGAAAAGGAAATCATGACGGTGTAATCCACTTTCAACCCCCAAACCTCTTATACAGAACATGAGCACGAACACTACGAACGTTCTTTCCTCCGGTATCGAGATTATCGGTTCCATTCGTTTCCAGAATGATATGCACATCGATGGTCACATCGAGGGCAAGATTGAATCCGACACCGGCAAGGTGACCATCGGCGAAATGGCCAATATCAAGGGTGACATCCAGGCCGGCGAGGTTCACGTCTTCGGCAGGGTGGAGGGCAACATTGAGAGCAACCGCTGCCACCTCAATGCCCAGTCCAACATCACCGGCGATATCACCACCGGCACCCTTTCCATGGACGAAGGCGCCCGCCTCTGTGGCCGCGCCCAGATTGGTTAAGTCCGGAGCTGCATCAGCTTATTTTGAATCGGGGCACCACGTGTGCCCCGGTTCTTTTTGGTACGCAGCCCATCAGCGCATGCAGCTCCAATCTCGCGTGTAAAATACCACGGAGCCACCTGAAGAAGTTTCTTCTCTCCCCGGAAAATGGGAATTTGTGGGGGAACTCTGTCGGAGCACGGGACTTCAGTCCCGATTGGAAGCACCGTTATTTCGGGACTGAAGTCCCGTGCCCCGAAAACGACAAACATCAATTTGTTGATTAGTTCCGAGTTGTTAGAAGTTCCCAATAGTCACTCGTTAGTGGTCACTCGCAATATTCCAATGCGTAGAGATATTCTGACCCGTTAATCAAAGCACCGCACGCCTGACGGGGTGTGCGGTGCCTTGTGGGTAAATGGGTGGTGCGGGTTATTTCAGGATGCGGCTTGCTTCCTTGATAACGCAGCCTTGGGGTTTGTGGAGAAGCTCGAGCTTCGCTTTGCGGAAGTTCTGTTCCACGGCATCAACGGATTTGCTGAGCTCGTAGCTGGTGCTCACGGCTTCACCATTGTTCTCGGTGGTCTGGGATGCGGAGCGGCCGCCTTCGCCCTCCTGTTTCTGACCCTTGAGTTCGGCGCGTTTGGCGGCGAAGAAGGCCTCCCAGCGCTTGAGGTAGTACTGGCTCATGAGCTCCGAGAGCTGGCGGTGAGCGTAGTCATTGAGAATGCCGCCGGTGGGGGTCCAGGTGGTGATGAGCTGGAGGAGGGCATTTCGCATCTGCCTGCGGGCTTTGGCGTTCTTGCCGCCTTTGCTTTCGGCGCCTTCCAGGAAGCGGCCCAGCAGGAAATGCTCAGAGGTGGCAAGCACGACCGCCGTCTCGCGGATAAGTTGCAGGTATGCCTCGGCTTCCTTGTCAAAGGCCGCTGCATTCCGGGTTTCGAAGGCTTCGCGGACCCTGGGCAGCTGCCTGCGGGCGCGGTCGGAGAGCACCTGGCGGCAGAGGTCGGCCATGTCGTACCGGTAGGTTTCCAAATCACCCAGTTTGTGTTTTATGCCGGCTTTGAGCATGAGCTTTGCTGCTTCTTCCACATCGGCAAAGTCATAGTATTCGTGCGGTTTGGCCCAGGTGGTGGTCTTTCTGGCTGTGAGGCTGGGGCGGGCGCAGAGGATGTTCTCAGTGCAGCCTTCCTGCAGCTTGTCGGGGGCGTATACACTGTCGCAGAGAAGTTTGAGCGCTTTGAGAATCTCTCCGGATTTCACGCCGTAGCGATTCTGCGCATATTCCTTCAGAAACGCATCGCGGTCGATGATATCGCGGTTGTTAATACGCTCGGTGAGCAGGGCATAGTAGAGCGGGTTGGTCTCCAGCCCTTCAGAAATGAGCCCGATGCCGGTGGCGCCGCCGGGAGAGCCGCCGATGCGCTCCAGCAGGCCTACCCCGCCATACAAACCGTGATTGCCACCGAAGTTGAGCAGCTCGCACCAGACGTGCGGGCGTCCCTGGTAATTGCGGTCGATGCTGTGGTCGCGGCTCATGTTCTTGTCCAGCGCGAGAATCAGGGTGTGCTCCGGGTCGGTGCCGGCAAGTAGTTTCCTGTGCGGGTTGTGCCCCCAGGCCTGAATCAGCCACACGGCATTGGGGGCGGCTTTCTGCATGGCTTTCTGCACGGCGCCGGCGGCTGCGCCCAGGTCGGTATTGCCCGTGCGCCCCCCTTCGTGGAAGAGGTCGCCGCCGAAGTAGAGCCCCTTGTAGCCGTATACCTTGGCGATGTGCTTATACCACAGGGCCGCCAGGCGGGGGAAATCCTCTGCCATGGGCTGAAGCACGGCGGGGCGCTTGTAGCCGCACCACTGGCCTTGCGGGATGATGGTGCCCTTGATTTTTTCCGCCGGCATATCATGCGGCAGGAAGCCCACATAGCCCTGCAGCACCGGTTCCAGCCCCAGCTCGCGCATGCGCTTCACCAGGAAGCGCCCGAGCTTCGCCTCGTTCTTGATGATGACCGGACTCACCGGGCCGCCTTCGCCTTCCAGGTTTCCCATGTTCCACCAGGCCGCATAGGCCGGGTTGGGTATGAAGGCTGCAATCCTGGCATCCGGATAGCCGATTTCGCGCAGGAAGTTCTGCCACACCGTTTCCAGACCCGCTGTGACGAGCACATGGGTATAGCCGGAGAGGGCAAGGCGGTCCACCTCCTGCTCCCACTTGTCGTGATTCCAGTGGGCTGCGGTGTAGCTGAGGGTGCAGTAGTTGTATGCGTAGTTGATGGGCAGCGCCTTGGGAACAGTGACGGGAGTCTCCGGCAGAACAAGGCGGGCGGCGCTGGTGTTGTCCCCGTTCCAGGAGAAATGCACCCGCGCCATTTTCCGCAGGTAATAGCCGTATGCCCGCACACATTCTCGCACATTTCCGGCGGTGATGAGCACTTGGCCTCCTTCGGTCGAAATAACTGGTTGCGGGCTCTGCTTGTCTATCCTGAAAGCAACTTTGCCGGCAAAATCCGGGGTGACTCGCTGCACCAGCTCCAGCGCCGGTTGTTCCAGTGCCTCTGTCGCGTGCGTCGGCGTATAGGCAGCAACCAGTGCCGGAATGGCACTGGTTGCTGCTATCAACGCCGTAGGTATACGGTGTATCATATATGTTTAAATTTTACCAAAGCTTGATGTTGGAGATATTGTCCTCGTTCTCACCAGCCTTGTTGGTGCTGTCGCCCAGACCATCGGGGCCCTGAGAGAAAATGTCGAAGTCGGCATTGATGCCCTGGCCTGTCTTGCCCTTGTCGTCCTCGGCCTCACAGCCGAGACGGTAGCGATAGGGCTTGCCCCAGGGGTCCACGATGACGAGCATCTTGCGCTTGCCTTTCTCCTTGGTGCGGATGCTGGCGCGGAGCACGGGGATGCCTTCGCCCTGTTCTGCGGCCTTCGTGTTCTTGATGACCGTGAAGGTGGGGCAGTAGGGCATGCGGGTCACGCCGTTCTCATCGTCCGGCTCGCCATCGCCATCGTAGTCGCAGGAGAGGGCCTGGTACATGATGTTGGAGCTCTCCTCGTCGCCACGGCCGAAGGGAAGCACGCCGCCGTTGTCGGTGCGGTATTCGTTCATGGCGGCTTCCAGGAGGGTAATCTCCGTTTCGGCCTTGTTCTTGAGCTTCTTGGTCTGGGTGCTGCCTACGGCCACCCACATGCCGGCGGCAAGCATGGCGAGGATACCCACACCCACCAGGATTTCCACGAGGGTGAAACCCTTCTTATTCTGTCTGTTCAGTTTCATGAGCGGGCAGATCAGTGGTGTTGCAGATTACACGTTCTTGATGATTTCCATCATCGGCATGAACATGGCGAGCACGATGCTACCCACCACCACGGCCAGGAACACAATCATGAGCGGTTCGAGCATGGCGGTGAGGGCGGTCACGGTGTTGTCCACCTCTTCATCGTACACCTCGGCCACTTTCATGAGCATATCCGGCAGCTGGCCGGTTTCTTCACCCACGTCCACCATGGAAATCATCATGGGCGGGAACACGTTGCTGGTGCTCATCGGGGTCACGATGGATTCACCTTCGCGCACGGCGTCATGAATCTTGGTCACGGCATCGGAAACAATCACGTTGCCGGCGGTGTCGCGGGTGATGAGCAGGGCCTGCAGAATCGGCACACCGGAGGACACCAGAGTGCCGAATGTGCGGGAGAAGCGGGCCACGGCACTCACCCTGGTCAGGTCACCAATCTTGGGCATCTTCAGAATCATGGCGTCCACGGCGCGGCCACCCTTGGGGGTGCGCTTCCAGATGGAGATACCCACGATGGCGGCTGCCACCAGCGCGAGGAAGAGCACGGCATTCGGCACAAAGGGAATGACGGTATCGGCCATGCAGTTATCCGAGAAGTTGAACACAAACTGGGAGAGACCCGGCAGCTCCATGTTCTGGCCTTCGAACATTTCCTTGAACTTGGGCACGATAACCAGCATGAGGAAGGTAAGGATACCCACGGCGATGACCAGAATGATGGTCGGGTACACCATGGCGGAGGTAATCTTGGCGCGCAGTCGGTTGGCTTTTTCCTGGTATTCGGCCAGGCGCTTCAGCACGACTTCGAGCACACCGCCGATTTCACCGGCCTTCACCATGTTCACAAAGAGCTTGTTGAACATCTTCGGATAGGTGGAGAGCGCTTCGGAGAAAGTGGAACCACCCTGCACGGATTCACCCAGGGCCACGATGGTGGCGCGCAGGTTGGGGTTGGGTTCCTGCTTGCTGAGCACGTTCAGACTCTGCAGCAGCGGCAGGCCGGCATCAATCAGCGTGGCGAGCTGGCGGGTGAACACCATGAGCTCCTTCTGCTTCACGGCACCACCGGCCTTGCCCTTTGCGCCTGCCTCCTTCTTCTTCTTGCCTTTTTCCTTCTTGCCTTTCTCTTTCTTGGTGGCAGAAGCACTGGCGCCGCCCTTGGCCTCCTCGCACTCTCGCACGAGCAGCCCCTGGGCGCGCACCATTTCCATGGCGGCTATCTTGTTATCAGCCGTTACAAAGCCTGTTTTTTCTGCGCCGTTCTGGTCGAGCGCTACATATTTGAAATTAGGCATAGTATTTAGTAAGTTTGTGAGAAAATGACGTTATGATGTAAAAATAGCAGATACTGGGTGCGGCGTCAAGCTATTAGGTGTATTTCAGCACTTCTTCGATGGTGGTATTGCCCTCGAAGATGTTCTGGATACCGTCTTCGCGCAGGGTGGTCATGCCCAGCTCCACGGCTTTCTGCTTCAGTACGATGGAGGGCACGTTCTGCGTGATGAGCTCCTTGATGGGGTCGGTCACGTTCAGCAGCTCGTGGATGCCCTTGCGCCCTTTGTAACCGGTGTTGGAGCACTTGTCGCAGCGGGCGCCGGTGTAGAACTGCTGGCTGCCGATGAGCTGCGGGTTGATGCCCAGCTGCGTGAGCAGCGCGGTGGAGGGGGTGTAGGGCGTCTTGCAGTACGGGCAGATGGTGCGCACAAGTCGCTGGCCCAACACGCCGAGCAGGGTGGCGGCCAGCAGGAAGGGCTGCACGCCCATATCCACGAAACGGGTCACGGCGCCGGCGGCGTCATTCGTGTGCAGGGTGGAGAGCACAAGGTGACCGGTCAGAGCGGCCTGGATGGCAATCTGAGCCGTGTCCTTGTCTCGAATTTCGCCCACCAGGATGCGGTCCGGGTCCTGACGCAGGAAGGCACGCAGCACACGCGGGAAAGTCACGCCGATGGCTTCGTTGATGGGCACCTGCACGATGCCGTCGATGTCGTATTCCACGGGGTCCTCGGCGGTGAGCAGCTTGGAGTCCTCGGTGTTCACCTCGCGCAGGGCGGCATAGAGGGTGGTGGTCTTACCGGAACCGGTGGGGCCGGTCACCACGAAGATGCCGTTGGGCTTGTTCACCGTGTCGATGATGTACTCATGCAGGTGGGGGGAGAGGTTCAGGTTGTCCAGGTTGAGGCTCACGCTGTTGCGGTCGAGCACACGCATTACCACCGACTCACCGTACTGGGTGGGCAGGGAGTTCACACGCATATCCACGCCGGCATCTCCCACCTTCATCACGATGCGGCCGTCCTGCGGCACGCGGCGCTCGGCAATGTTCATGCCGGCCATCACCTTCACGCGGGAAATTACGGAGTTGGCCAGGTGCACGGGCGGCGGGGCCATTTCATACAGGGCGCCGTCCACTCGGTAGCGAATCTTGAACTCGGTTTCAAAGGGCTCCAGGTGAATATCGGAGGCCTTCTCCTTGATGGCCTGCATAATCACCAGGTTCACGAATTTAATCACCGGGGCGGCGTTTGCTTCCTCGGCGCCATCGTTGCTGCCCACGCTCATGTTGTCCAGCTCGGCGAGCAGGTCGCCCATGGCAGCCTCGGCGCCGCCGTAGCATTCCGTGATGCGGGCGCGCACTTCATAATCGGCCGCTACGTACAGGTAGATATCCTGGCCGGTGGCAATGCGCAGGTCATCCACCGTCTGCGGGTTCAGCGGGTCCTCCAGGCACACGTACAGGCCTTCGCCCTCTCGGTATTCGATGGGCAGGGCGCCATGCAGGCGCGCCTGGGCACCGGGAAGCATGTTCAGCACCTCCTCAGGCGGGGTGAAATCTGCAAGGGAGATATACTGGGCACCCACTTCCATGGCGATGACATTCCAGTAGTCCTCCGGGGCGCTGATGATACCGAAATCAATCAGCGTTTCCCACAGCTCCTTACCACTGTTGGACATTTCGTCCACAATGTCCTTGGCAACGGAACGCTCCAGCATGCCGTTGTTGATGAAAACATCAATTGCAACCTCGTTGTTCATATCTCTAGTAGTAAATTAGTGTGGTGTGGGAGAATTAGCTGGCATCGCCGGTGGTGACGCGGATGATTTCTTCGGCAGAGGTGAGACCGGCCATCACCTTGCGGATGCCGTCCTCGCGCAGGGTGCGCATGCCGAGCTCGCGGGCGCGCTTGCGCAGCTGGGCGGAGGTGAGGTCGGAGTTGATGAGCCCGCGCACGTCATCCGTCACTTCAAAGATTTCGAAGATACCGAGTCGGCCCTTCATTCCCTTGCCGCGGCAGCGCTCGCAACCACCGGGGCGGGGTACCTTCACCGGGCGGTTGATATCCACGCCCAGGGTGCTGGCCTGCTTCGGGGTGAGCTGGCCGTCAATCTTGCAGGAGCACAGGCTGCGGCACAGGCGCTGGGCCATCACCGCACGCACAGCAGAGGCGATGAGGAAGCGGTCCACGCCCATATCGGCCAGACGTGCCACGGAGGAGGGCGCATCATTCGTGTGCAGGGTGGAGAGAACGAGGTGACCTGTCATGGCCGCCTGGATGGCGATGCTGGCGGTCTCCCCGTCTCGAATTTCACCAATCATGATGATGTTCGGGGCCTGGCGGAGCATGGCGCGCAGGGCAGCGGCGAATGTCATGCCGATTTCTGTGCGGATCATCACCTGGTTGATACCGCTCATTTCGTATTCCACCGGGTCTTCAGCGGTGATAATCTTCTTGTCCGGGCGGTTCAGGTGGTTCAGGCAGGCGTATAGCGTGGTCGTCTTACCGGAACCGGTCGGGCCGGTCACCAGAATCACGCCGTCGGGCAGGGTGACCAGGCGGTCGAAGGTCGCCTCGTCGTCAGAAAGGAAGCCCAGCTGCGGCAGACCCAGTGCCAGGGCAGATTTATCCAGAATACGCATCACCACGGATTCGCCGTGGTTGGTGGGCACGGTGCTCACACGGAGGTCGATATGGGAGCCGTCGCGCAGATCCATTTCGATACGGCCGTCCTGCGGCACGCGCTTTTCGGCAATGCTCATGGAGGTGCTCATCACCTTCAGGCGCGCCACGATGGGCCCGAGCAGCTTCTTCGGGTGGTTGGCTACCTCTACCAGGCGGCCGTCCACGCGGAAACGCAGGCGCACGCGGTCCTCCATGGGCTCAATGTGGATATCGGAGGCGCGCATCTCGTGCGCATCGTTGAACATGCTGTCCACCAGTTCAATGATGGGGCCTTCCGTGTCTCCCTTGGCAAACTGCTTCTTCTCCGGGTAGTACTTGTCCAGCGCCTTCTGCAGCAGCGGCTCAGAGGTCACGAAGAAACTCACATCCCGGCCCAGGAACTGCGGCAGACTGTCCATGGTCTGCATGTCGAACGGGTCGCAGATGGCCACCTGCAGGGAGAAACCGTCATCCCCCAGGGGCAGGAATTTTACGCGACGGGCCAGCTCACCATTCACGGTGGCGATGATGGCCGGGTCGATTTCAAAGGAAGTGACGTCCACATATTCCAGGCCGGAGTTGTTGGCTGCCACCTGGGCAATGTATTCGGGAGTCAGATATTTGTTCTCGATGAGGTGCTCAATGATGTTATCCAGCGGCGAAAGCTGCATACGGATAGAATCGAGGGTTCCCTCATCGATGCCCCCGGATTCTACCAGGAGCTGCAGGAGAAAGTCTTCGTTCGAGTACACGGAAGTAAGGAGGTAAAGTGAGTTTAACGCGTTATCGGGCGAGTCTACGCCCGTTTTGCAGTCTACACCAAACATCCCCGCTCGTCAATCACTCAATCGTCCAGTATATGCTTTTTTTTTAAGGAATTCTCCCCATTTGTCCTGTATTTCTGAAATTTTGCTTGCCGCTGCGGCAGCTGCGTGCTATAAGCCCTGCGGAAATATGAAAATGCGCCTGTTTGTACCTGTGCTTCTTGCTGCTCTGCCGGTTGCGCCGCTTGCCGCTCAGAACCTGCCCCCGGTGGCCCCTGTGCCGGTGGAGCCTGAGGCGGACGCCGCAGAGCCGGAAACGGAAGAGGCGCTGGAGGCGGCTGATGCCGCTGCTGCAGCGGCAGAAGAGGAACTGGAGCAGGCTGATACTCAGCTTTCCCCCGCCGCCGTGTCGGCGCTGGAAACCATCCGCTGCCGGATGGATGCCCTCGCGGATATGCTTGCCGCGGTGGTCGATGCTCCCACGGCAGCTGCGCAGGCCCCGCAGATTGCCACCGCATACGAGGCGCTGCGCCAGGTGGACTTCTCCGCCCTGGCTGAGGAGGATGAAGAATTCGTTGCGGCCGAGTTTGCGGAGGATATATTCATCCGCCTGGATGACGAGCTGGCCCGCCTGGCCGATGCAGATTACTTCGGCAATGAAATGCTGGCCGCTCTCTTCGGCTCAAGCTCCGGGGACGAGGAGTCCCCGCGCCCCGCGCCTGCCCCCGCGCCTGTAAAAGTAGAAATCGATGCCCCTGTGCCCGAGGCGGATACCGAATCTCCTACGCCCGATAATCCCATCCCCATCCACAAGAGACCATGATTGATTTTGAAAACGGAAGCCTGTTCAAACTCTCCCCGGTAAGCCCGGAGAGCCAGATGGAGCGCGTAGGCCCCCTCCTGGTGGAGGGTGAGTGCATTATCGCCGCCTTCAAGGCCATCCGCGATTCGGTTGTCTTCACGAACAAACGCGTGATTGCTGTGAATGTGCAGGGGCTCACCGGTAAGAAGGTGGATTTCACCACTCTCCCCTACAACAAATTGCAGGCTTATTCCGTGGAGACCGCTGGCACCTTCGATTTCGACTGCGAGCTCGACCTCTTCTTCAGCGGCGGTATCGGCATGGTGCGCTTCGAAATCAAGGGAAATTACGATATCATCGCCCTCAGCAGGCTCATCGCCGGCTACCTTCTCTGAGCCCCCTGGTCTGCCTGCATGACAAAAAGCCTTGCATTTTTCTCTTGCATCCCGCCACGCTCTTCTGTACACTCCCCGTGGGGCTGTAGCTCAGCGGTTAGAGCAGGGGACTCATAATCCCTTGGTCGCGGGTTCGAACCCCGCCGGCCCTATTGCCAAAGGCTGCATTCCTGAAATTGAGGGGATGCAGCCTTTTTCTGTTTATGTGCTGATATTTAATGAATTGCGGAGTCCTTAATTGTTAAAAAGAATGTATATTAAAAGGCTCAAAACGCCCTGATTTTGCCCTTTCTTACTCCCCGGGGACTCTAAAGGACTGGGGTCGCGGCATACAATAAACCCCTATTTTATTGCAAAGGCTTAATGATGAGTGGATTGGATAAAAGTATATGGTTTACCCCTCTCAAATAAAAGTGGTGTTGATAATGAATACGTTATGAACCTAACCCATAAAAAGACTATACTTTTGTCCCTTTTCCAGCCCGGAAATCGGCAAGCTTTTTAACGATTAAAGCCTCGCCTCAACCCGGCTGACCAAGGGCTCCACTTCGAGCAAATCCTCCCCTTGCTGCCCGTTTTTTGCGCCATCGGCACCAAAAATGCAGGAAACGCGCAACAAAATCCCCCTCCACGCTTGAACAGAGGGGCGGGAATTGATATAATGCCCCGTAACAGATACACGCTTAGTTATGACCACCATCCACAAAATCCTCGCCACCACAGCCCTCTGTCCGCGCGGGGCAATGAAGTAACAACTATGGCTCGGATGCTATCTAAGTGGTAGAATATCGGTGCATTCCGTTTTGGAGAAAATATAGTGGATAAAGAATGATGAAGCAAGGTGATAAAAAGTCTTTCTGTTTCGGGGTACTGCTGATGGTCGCATTGGCTGTGGTGGCCACCCTTCTTGCCCAGCTTGAGTGGATTCAGCAGCTGAGGCTGAGCCCCCTGGTTGTCGGCATTGTCATAGGCATGATATTTGCCAATACCTTGCGTAAGAAACTGCCGTCCGGGTGGGGGCCTGGTATCGTCTTCTGCTCCAAGCAGGTATTGCGTACGGGTATCGTTTTGTTTGGTTTCAAGATAACGCTCACAGATGTATTAGCGGTTGGGCTTCCTGCCATTGTGACAGATGTGGCCGTGGTGAGCCTTACCATGATTTTCGGTGTTCTCCTTGGCAGGTGGTTGAAGCTGGATTCACAGACAGCGCTGCTTACCTCGGTGGGCAGTTCCATTTGCGGAGCCGCTGCAGTGCTGGGGGCGGAGCCGGTGGTGAAAGCAGAGCCGCACAAGACGGCCATTGCTGTATCAACGGTAGTGATTTTTGGTACACTGGCCATGTTCCTGTACCCGGCCCTGTATCGGGCAGGTGTGTTCGATATGGATGCCCGGCAGATGGGGATCTACACCGGTGCTACTCTGCATGAAGTAGCCCATGTATATGGCGCGGGTGAGGCCATGGATGCCGCAGCTGATGAAGCCGGTATCGCCGCAGTCCTCCAGAGCGATATTCGCAGCAACGCGGTCATCGTCAAGATGATACGAGTTATCCTGCTGGCGCCGGTGCTTGTCATCATGGCAATCTTTTTGAGCAGAAAGAACAGCGCGGGAGAAAACGAACGAAGGAAAATCAGCATACCGGTTTTTGCCTTCCTTTTTCTGGTGGTTATCGGCTTCAACTCGCTGGATTTACTTCCGGCTCCGGTGGTATCCGGTATTCTGACGGTGGATTCCTTCCTGTTGACCATGGCCATGACAGCTCTGGGTTCGGAAACCAGCTTCGATAAGTTCCGGAAAGCCGGTGCCAGGCCTTTCATCCTGGCCCTGATGCTGTTCGTCTGGTTGATATTCGGCGGATACTGGTTAGTCAAAGGGGTAACAGCTATCATGTAAACAGCGCGCGAAATCTTTTCCCTGTTCTTGGCCTGTGGTATGCAACACTGGTATGCCCGGCTCCGAGTCTCGCTATCGATCGCTATCTACGCCTGGAGTTAACGAGCCATCAGCGTGGGAAATTTGCGCCCGGAATTCGCTTTTTCCGTTTTTCCTACGTTCAGGCAAAGCAAATATGGAATCACATTATAATATATTGGATATAGGCGTTTTATGAAAACAGCTTCGCAATTCAGGAGACTGTCACATCGCTTGTAAGAGGTCATGGAAAATGAAATACAGCATTCGCGGAGGGTGGGCAGAATCAACGCACAAAACACCACCCGCAAGACCATGACCCGCACCCGGCAGACCAAGGGCTCCACTTCGAGCGAATCCTCCCCTTGCAGCCTATTTCTGCGCCATCGGCAACAAAAAAGCAGGAAACGCTCAACAAAATGCCCGCCGCGAGCGTCTATTTATTAGAAAAAGTCGCGTTTCACACCGTGACATACATTCGCTATCGATGGAAAGAAACTCCTGGAAAAGAGAAAGCGCAATTATTTCAACATCAGAGCAACGAGGTTTTCGCCCGCAATGTTGCAAGTTTCCGCAAGAATTCAAAAAATCTTGAGAAAAAGACTTGCATATATCTAAAATTCTGTCAAACTGTCCTTGTGGTTGCATAGCTTCTTTTTGCAAGTACGTGTTTTAGCTTATTTATTGTACTACAAATAAACAAGTTATGCAATCACAATCTCGTTATATGACAAAGTTTAGTTTCTGATTTTTAATTATACCAACGCGTACAAATAATAAGTCTTTAAGCATGAAACGGTTTATTCTCATATTTCTTCTGATGCTACAGGGGGTGGTAACGGCAGGTATGCGGCACGGGGCTGCGGTGGCTCTAGATGGCGAGCCGATGGCGCAACTGACTCGCTATGAGAACGAGTTGTTCCCCCTCATGAGTGTGGTAAAGCTGCCGCTGGCTGTGGTGGTACTGCACCGTGTGGAACAAGGTCAGCTCCGTCTCGGAGACCATTACGATCTGGGGGAGGAAGATATGAATCCGAATACGTGGAGCCCCTTGCAAAAGCGTTTTCCGAAAGGCGGTTCTTTTACTCTTGAAACCCTCCTGCAAGCATCATTGTGCGAGAGCGATAACAATGCGTGCAATTATCTCTTCCGGCTCGTAGGCGGTCCGCAGTGTGTGCATCAATTTTTCAAAACATACTATGGTTCATGTTTCCCTCTGCGCATAGCCGTTACGGAGAAGGAGATGGCTTTAGATGCAGCTGCTATGTCTGAGAACTGTGCTACACCCGCGGCCATGCTGCGGGTGCTGGAGGATTTGTATTCCGCTGCGACTTTTCCAACGCAACACCCCTTACTGACGCCACCCATGGCACGCTTGTTGCTGGCATACATGGAGCAAACCACAACGGGGCAGGAACGCTTGAGGGCGGGGCTTCCGAGTGGGGAGTTGGCATTCGCTCACAAGACCGGTTCATCCGGTACTGTTGGCGGGTGTACACTGGCTCATAACGATGTGGGAATTATCCGGTTGCCTGATGGCCGGCATGCCTGCATCGTTTCCTTCATAACCGATTGCTCGGAGTCGGCTGCCACCATGAACCAAGCCCATGCTCAGTTGGCAGAAAAGACGTACAGAGCACTCACTGCCAAGTAATTGATGGAGCGGGGGAAACGCTTAGCCCTCTCCTGCCCGACTTCTCTCTATTTGGGCTGAATGACCCAAAAGCCACATGCCTGTTACGGCGTAGAAAGGTGGGCGAGAGTCCGAACTCGAAAACGGAGCTCCGTTTTTGCGCAATCGGCAACAAAAACGCAGGAGTCTCTCAACAAAATGCCCGCCGCGAGCGTCTATTTATTAGAAAATCTGCTCTTTTCGTAATTTTTTGTTGCGGATTCGGTGCCGGGAAGTATTATTATATGTAAAGGAGATAGAGAATGAAGAAAACAATTTTCCCCGGAATCCTTGCCAGCACAGCCCTGTGCCTTGCGGCGGGGGGATGTGTAAGCTGTTGCAACGCTGCTCCGCTACAGGCAGAAGCGCTGCAACGCCATGGAAAACCCACACACGAGGAGGTGCGTCGCAAGCATATAGCTCAAGCCCGAGAAGAGCTTACAAGATGCAAGGAACGCTTGGATAACATGCAGGCCGAAGTGGAAGTGTACGGTCCCGGACAGGATTCTCCCCGCTATGCGGTGAAGGCGGAGGATATGCCTCGCCTGCGGTACATTATCAGCCAGCTTCAGGCCAACCCGGAGTTTGTTCCTATGCGCGTGTCGATGCGTCACTCGCGCCGTCTGCATTATCTGAATCTGGATTTCGGCGAAGGCGTGAAGCTGAGTCTGAGGGTAGAGTATATCACCAACCCGGGACACTCGGATACAAGCCATAAGAGAAGCCTCTACGCGCTGCCGAATGCAGAGCTGCGCCGGGAGCTCATAGGCATTATCGAACGCGCTCTACCCCCGAAAAAATAAAATTCCGTGCTCACCATACCTCTCTTCCCCAGCCCCCATGCCACCACAGCCTTGAGCCTAGAGGCGGGGAAATAACGCATAAAAAGCCATCTTGCAGCCTAGGATTCCTCCTAGGCTGTTCGTTGTACGACCGACGCGATATGCGCACTGCGGTGAAAGTCCGCGCGGAGCCGCGATGATGCGGAATCCCAGACCTGAAGAACAACTGCGGGGAGGTAACAAACCGTGGGAAAGGAAGTTCGAGGGGAAATCCCGACTGTACGAACAGGAACTGCATATAAGGCCGGATGGACGGACGAGGTTGCAAAAAGTGCCAAAATCCGATACATCATCAAGAGTCCATAAGGTAGATGCAGACGGCGCGGGAGGAAAGTAGCATATTCATATTCGGTGAGAACCTGCTAAGGCCTGAAAGGGTGACGGGGAAGAAACGCCCGGAAGCAGGTAGTCAGCAGAGGCATAGTAC
>JAFSFD010000051.1 GCA_017435365.1 Akkermansia sp.
CTTCGGGCTCGTGCTACGGCACAAAGCCGCCGCGCGGTACATTAGACTTGCATCATAGCAAATATAATGATACAAAACTCACGCGCAAAAGTGTAACCTATGTAGTTGAACTAAAGTGTTACCCATGTGAGTGGCGCGCCTCGAAGTCCCGGGCCCCCCCCAAAAAACGACGAGCACCTGTTTTCGTCTCATTTCACCCTTATTTACGGCTCATTCCAGCATCCAGATGAGCCGATTTCAAGCGCATTTTGAGCCGAAAGGGCGTTTTAAGGCTCCGGCGGTTAGTTCAGGCTTGACATTGGGGGTCAGGTAGGTATACTTCCCGCGGGGAGAAGCACAAGCCCCCGTCAAAAAATCATGGAACCTATTTACGAAGGCAAAGCCAAGAGACTGTTCACTACGGAAGATCCGAATGTTCTGCGTATGGAGTATAAGGACTCCGCCACCGCTTTCAATGGCGTGAAGAAGGAGGACTTCGAGAACAAGGGCCGTTTTAACAAGGCTATCACCCTCATTATCTACCGCATGCTTGAGGAAAAGGGTGTGCAGACGCACCTGGTGGATGACGTGGACGACATCAACCTGCTGGTAAAGAAGGTTTCCATTATGCCGCTGGAGGTCATCGTGCGCAACGTGGCCGCCGGTTCGTTCTCCAAGCGCATGGGCGTGGCCGAGGGCACGGAGTTCAAGAAGCCCATCGTGGAGTTCTCCTACAAGGACGACGCGCTGAACGACCCCTTCATCAACGATGACTACGCCCGCGAGATGGGCGCCGCCACCGAGGAAGAGTGCGCTTCCATCAAGCAGATGGCCCTGCTCATCAACGAGACGCTCAAGGAGTTCTTCATGACCGCCAACCTGCGCCTCATCGACTTCAAGATTGAGTTTGGCCGCCTGGCCAGCGACCCGAGCCAGATTGTGCTGGCCGACGAGATTTCCCCGGATACCTGCCGTCTGTGGGATGTAGCCACCGGCAAGAAGATGGACAAGGACCGCTTCCGCCAGGGGCTGGGTGGTTTCATGGAGGCCTACGCCGACGTGCTGGACCGCCTGCAGAAGTAAAGCTTACCCCCATGCCACCGGCGGACACGAGCCACCGGTGGCTTTTTCCTTACCCGCGCGCCCGCGCAAAACACAACATAACATTATGGCAACACTGACGTTTGAAGTATTCAGCCGATTCCAGTCGGCCACGGACGCCAACAAGCTGCTCTACACGCCGATTGCAGACCAGCTTACATACAACCACACCCGCCTGTACACCATCGAGTGCGAGGGCGACACCGAGGCCGCCGCTGCCTACATGCGCAGCGTGCTGGTGGATTCCATCTCGCAGAAGGTGCAGGAGGACGGCACCCCTGCCCTGAGCGGCGAGCTGTTCAGCATTTCCTACGGCATCAAGAAGGGTGCGCTGGATCTGGAGAAAGAAGCCATCCTCACCAACTATCGCGGTCGCAAGGGGCTGCCCTTCGACATCACCGCCCTGACCATCACGCAGAAGATTTATGTCTTCGGCCAGGGGGATGCCGCCGCCCTGTCGGCACGTTTCTGCAAGGACGTGTGCAACCCCGCCATCCACACCTGGAAAATCAACTAAAAGTACGAAGTACGAATTACGAAGTACGAAGTAAAGAAACACACTTGAATTATGGCAACATATCGTACCATTCCTGTTCGTAATCTGAGCGAGGCCGAGCTGACGGAGCTGAGCCAGAACATGAAACTTTCCCTTTCCACCGAGGATATGCTGGTGGTGCAGCAGATTTTCTGCGAGATTGACCGCGACCCCACAGATGTGGAGCTTGAGGTGATTGCCCAGACCTGGTCTGAGCACTGCAAGCACCGCATCTTCGCCGCCACCGTGCAGCACACGGTGGATGGCCAGACGGAGGAAATCAAGAGCATGTACAAGACCTTCATCCAGCGCCCGACCAAGGAAATCATGGCGCAGAAGCCCGGTTTTGTGCTGAGCTGCTTTGTGGACAACGCTGGCTTCATCAAGCTGGACGACAATCTTTCCGTGTGCCTGAAGGCCGAGACGCACAACCACCCCTCCGCCATTGAGCCCTACGCCGGTGCCAACACGGGTCTGGGCGGCGTAATCCGCGATATTCTGGGTGCCGGCAAGGGCGCCAAGCCCATCGCTAACCTGGATGTGTTCTGCTTCGGCGCCCCGGACACCCCGCAGGAGATGGTGGAAGGCCACAACATCATCCACCCGCTGGGTATCATGCGCGGCGTGGTGCATGGCGTGCGCGACTACGGCAACCGCATGGGTATTCCCACCACGAGCGGTGCCATCCAGTTTGACCCCACCTACATCTACAACCCGCTTGTGTTCTGCGGCACCGCCGGCGTGATTCCGCAGGAGGACATCGCCAAGGAGATGAAGCCCGGCCTGGCCGTGGTGGTCATCGGCGGCCGCACCGGCAAGGACGGCCTGCACGGCGCCACATTCTCCTCCGCCGCCATGGGCGAAGCCTCTGCCGAGGAAGACCAGCAGGCCGTGCAGATCGGCAACCCCATCGAAGAGAAGAAGACGCTGGACGTGATTCTGGAGGCCCGCGAGCGCGGACTCATCGAGTTCGTGACGGACTGCGGCGCCGGTGGGTTCTCCTCCGCCGCGGGTGAAATGCTTTCCGAGACCGGCGGCAACCTGTACCTGGAGCGCGCCCCGCTCAAGGAGACCAACATGCTTTCCTGGCAGATTTTCCTTTCCGAATCCCAGGAGCGTATGGTGCTGGCCGTGAAGCCGGAGAACCTGGACGAGCTGCAGAAACTGGCCGATACCTTCCAGACGGAAATGACCGTGCTGGGCGAATCGAACGACAGCGGCGTGCTGCGCGTGTGGCACAACGGCGAGTGCGTGGTGGAGATGGATAACTCCAAGCTGCACGATGCCCCCACCAAGCACCTCACCTCCGTGTTCAACAAGGGCGAGGCCAGAACCGGCCTGGCGCTGGATGACAGCAACCTGACCGGCGACCTCAAGCAGCTCTTCGGCGATTTCGCCATCGTTTCCCGCGAGCCCATCATCCGCGAGTACGACCACGAGGTGCAGGGCAACACAGTGCTCAAGCCCCTGGCCGGCGCCAGCGCCGATGCCCCGCAGGATGCCTCCGTCATCGATATCGACGGCTCCGACAAGCTCATGTCCCTGGCCCTGGCCATTCTGCCGGAGTGGGGCAAGACCGACCCCTTCGCCATGGGCACCGGCACGGTGGATGAAACCGTGCGCCAGCTGGTGCTGGCCGGCACCAACCCGGACAAGATTGCCCTGCTGGATAACTTCTGCATGGGCAACCCCGAGGAACCCACCGAGCTGGGCCGCATCGTGGAATGCGCCAAGGGTATCCGCGAGGCCGCCCTGGCCTACGGCTCTCCCTACGTTTCCGGTAAGGACAGCTTCTACAACTACTTCGAGACCGAAGAAGGCCCGGTGAACATCCCCGTGACCTTCCTCTGCTCCGGTTTCGGTGTGGTGGAGGACGCCTCCCACGTGCGCGGTGCTTCCCTGCGCCGCAGCAACAGCGCCATCTTCATGGTGGGCAACACCGAGGACGAAATGGGTGCCTCCGTCTATGCCCGCGTGAAGGGAATCTCCGGTGCCAAGGTGCCGCAGACCGACTGCGCGAAGAACTACGAGCTCTACAAGGCCTACTATGAGAAGGCCCTCACCCAGGGGCTGGTGCTTTCCGCCCACGACCTCTCCGAGGGTGGTCTGGCCGTAGCCGCAGCAGAGATGGCCTTCTCCGGCATCGGCGGCATGCAGATTGACCTGGATGCCCTGCCCACCACGGGCGGCTGGCAGAACAACGCC
This sequence comes from Akkermansia sp., assembly GCA_017435365.1. Classification (GTDB taxonomy): domain Bacteria; phylum Verrucomicrobiota; class Verrucomicrobiia; order Verrucomicrobiales; family Akkermansiaceae; genus Akkermansia. The sequence goes on from JAFSFD010000051.1 coordinate 3,821, forward strand.
GTGCCCTGCTTCTCCGAAAGCACCGGCCGCTTCCTCGTGGAGGTGGATGAGGACATGGCCGCTGAGTTCCAGGCTGCCATGGCCGGCTTCCCCTGCGCCCGCATCGGCTCCGCCACCACCGATGGTCAGCTCACCATCACCGCCAAGGGCAGCACCGTGCTGCAGGCGGAGATTGCCGAGCTGAAGAGCATCTGGAAGAATGGTTTGACTCCCTTCTATTGATAGTTAATAGTGAATAAGGAATAGTTACATAACTACTTCGTAATTCGTAATTCTTAATTCGTACTTCAATATGCCTCACGCATTACTTCTCAAATACCCCGGCACCAACTGCGACGTGGAAACCGCCCGCGCGCTGAACGCCGCCGGCTTCTCCACCCAGGTGCAGCCCATCGCCACCGCCACCCCGGCCCATGTGGCCAAGGCCCAGCTCGTCGTATTCTCCGGCGGCTTCTCCTACGGTGACTACGTGATGAGCGGCCGCCTGGCCCAGCTGGAAACCGAGCGTTTCCTGGGCGATGCCCTGCAGAAGCACCACGCCAATGGCGGCTTCCTCTTCGGCATCTGCAACGGCTTCCAGATTCTCACGAAGCTGGGCATCCTGCCCAAGGCCTCCCTTATCTGGAACAAGAGCGAGCGCTTCGAATGCATGTGGGACAAGCTGGTGAAGGTGGCCCCGAACTGCCCCTACACCACCTACCTGCCCGAGAATTTCGAGCTCCCCTCTGCCCACGCTGAAGGTCGCCTCGTCTGCGAACCCGGCGATGCCCAGAAATACCTCGACTCCGGCTGCGTCGCCCTCCAGTACGCCGATAACCACAACGGCTCCGAGCTCCGCATCGCCGGCCTCATGGACCCCACCGGCCGCGCCATGGGTCTCATGCCCCACCCGGAGCGCTTCCTGAAGCCCCGCCACCACTACGACCCCGATTGGTCCGGCGACCCCGACTGGGGCTGGGGCTACTACTTCTTCAAGGGCGCTTATGATGCCTTGAAGTAACTAGCTATCAGTGCTTTTTCATGCATCCGCCGCGGTTCCGATGAGACGCGGCGGATTTTTTCTTATCCTTGACAAGTACAGGGCTGCATAATACTATGTAAGCGACATGCGGAAGAAACTGGAGAGCAAAGTACGCGAGCTTCACAAAAACAAATCGACCTGGAAAGAAGGCGAAAATCTCGAATTCAAGAGCGGAGGCAGAGGATTGCCTGGTAGTCTATGGGAAACTTACAGTGCATTTGCCAACACATCAGGAGGCATCATCATTGTGGGAGTGCAAGACAACGGCACCATTGAAGGCCTGACACAGGCTGAAAAACACTTGCAGGATTTCACCAACAGCATCAACAACCCCGGAAAATGCAGTATCAATCTCTGCACGGCGGCCATCATCACGCTGGATGGGAAAGACATCCTGGCCATCGAGGTATCTGCCGCCACACCTGAGCAAAAGCCCGTTTACCTCAACAATAACCCCATGAACTGCTTTTCCCGCCAGAATGAAGGCGATTTCAGATGCAGGGAACAAGTGGTCCAACGCATGATGCGGGATAGGGATACGGTAAGTTCCAATTATTCAGCAGATTCAGAGATACTCGCTCACACAGGAATTGATGATTTAGATTCTCAGACTCTCCGCCAATTCCGGAACCGAGTCCGCAGCGGCACTCCGACCAACACGTGGGTAGATGATGATGATGAAGATTTTCTGCGCAAACTGGGGGCATTGAGACAGGACCGGAGCACAGGGCAGAAAGGTCTGCCCCTGGCAGGTCTGCTCATGTTCGGAAAGACCGAAGCTATTCAGGAATTGTGTCCCTTCTTCAAAATAGACTATTTTGAATATGGAGATGATATGCCTGAAACCAACACGCGTTGGATAGACCGTGTCACAATTGACGGCACATGGACATCTAACCTATACCAGTTCTTCTTTAAAATCCTGCCTCTATTAACAAGCGGCCTGAAGCGTCCGTTCAAGCTTTCTGAAGAATTGACACGCATTGATGAGCCCCCTGCTCACGTTGCAGTTCGAGAAGCCCTGGCCAATGCCATCATCCACGCAGACTTCCGTGAAAAATTCGGCATACACATCACCAAACGCCCCACAGGACTGGAACTTTCTAACGCGGGAACACTCCTGCTCAGCAAACAGCAACTCTTTGAAGGAGGCTATAGTTTGTGCCGTAACAAAATGCTTCAGCGCATGTTCAAACTTATGGGCGTAGTCGACGAAGCCGGCTCCGGTGTGGATAAAATCGTGAAGGGATGGACAGAGCAATGCCTGAGTTTTCCAGATGTAAGAGAAAATAAGGATATTCCTGTCGTCACATGGAGTCTCCCTTACTTATCTCTGGTTCCCCGCCGGATTCAGGAAGCTCAGCTGCATTTCATGGGGGCTGAAAAGTACCATAAGCTCACCACATGGGAAAAGATTCTTCTTTTACTTATTCCGGCAGACCAGTATGTAAGCAGCAAGGAGCTTCGCGAGTTCTTCCCCATCCACCAGGCCGACATGGGAAAACTCCTCTCAAAACTCCGAGACGAAGGGTATCTGCAGGACTCCGGCAAAAGCAATGCTAAAAAATACAGTCTGAAGGACAAGCTGGGAGAAGAAGTCCGGAAAGCATATACGGCTGTCAGTTTCATGGCACCTAAGGGCGATTTCATGGCACCTAAGGGCGATTTCATGGCACCTAAGCCATCCAATACAGCAACCATACCAGCCCACAAACGAGTCATTCAGGAACTGGGCATACCAGCCCCGCTCGAAAAGCAGATTGAGGAATACAGGCGTAAAGACCGCCAGGCTCCGGAAGGAACCATGTCGCTCATCCTGGACATCTGCCATACTCGATGGGTGACGACACTGCAATTGTCCATACTGCTCAACCGCGAAGTCCGACCGCTCCGCAAAAACTTCCTCCAACCCGCAATCCTTTGCCGGAAACTGGAACATCTGTATCCGGAATCACCTAAAAATAAGAACCAGGCCTACCGCACGGTTGAATAATTCACCCACATTTTCGTTGAGCCTGGCCGGTGGGCGGCCGGGAGTGGTGCCGGCGGGGGCATTTCCCCGGCTGGAGCGGGCGTTTGCGCGCAGCGCGGGGGCAGGCATGCTGGATTTGCTGCGCCACGGGCTGCCGCTGGGGGCGGGCCCCTTCCCGGCCTGGTTGAGGGAGCGGGCGCAGGCGCTGCTCATGCAGCACCTGCGCCGCCTGCGGCGGGGGGATGATACCGCGCCGCAGCTCTCAGCGCAGCAGGCCGCCGCCTGGCTGGAGGGCATGCCGCCGGTCTATGGCGGCAGCGTCACCGCCGGGATGCTCTGCGAGTGGTTTGCTTCCCTGGGGCCGGCACTGGCCTGGCAGGCGGAGCGCGAGCTCACCACCCCCGAAAAGTGGCTGGAAGGGCTGGGCGAGGGCTGGCAGCAGCTGGGCACCCTGTGCTTCCACCTGGCAGAGAATGGCGGCGAGGGGGCAGAGACGCATCCCTTTGCCTTTCTGGCCACCTTCATTCACCGCGCCGGGCAGGATGGCAAGCCGCGCCACGCGCCGCTGGCGCTGGCCCGCCAGCTGTATGCCGGCGATGCAGGCACCCTGGCCACCCTGCTGCGGCCGCTGCAGCAGGCTGCGGCTGAGCACCCCTTCCTGAACCAGCTCATCAACAGCGGGGAGGTATACAAACCCTGCGCCTGGGGGCCGCGGCAGGCCTACGATTTTCTGGAAAGCCTGCCGGTGCTGGAGCAGGCCGGCATCGAAACCCGCATGGTGAACCTCTGGCAGAGCCGCCCGCCGCGCGTGGAGCTGGAGGTGCAGCTGCACCCCGGCAGCGAAAGCCAGAAACCCGACCGCGCCCCCGCGCTGAATATCTCCACCCTGCTGCGCTTCAGCCCCCGCGTGGTGCTGGGTAACTACGCCCTCACTGAGGCTGAGCTGGAGGAGCTGCTGGCCGGGGAGGACGGCCTCATCCGCTTCCGTGGCGAATGGGTACGGCTGGACAGGGAAAAGCTCGAAAAACTGCTCAACAGCTGGCGCCAGGCCACCCGCATGGCCGCCGGGGGCATCCCCCTGCTGGCCGGGCTTCGCTGGCTGCTGGGCAAGCACAGCAGCGCCCTGCCCAACCTGCCCCCGCCGGATGAAGACGGCATGCGCGCCATGGCAGCGCCGGCCCTGCAGGAAGCCCTGCAGCAGCTCTGCCTGAGCCCGCAGGAGCCGCAGCTGCCTGCCGCACTGGCCGCTACCCTGCGCCCCTACCAGAAGGATGGTGTGCGCTTCCTGCTGGGGGTGACCGAGGCAGGCTTCGGCGCCTGCCTGGCGGATGATATGGGTCTGGGAAAGACGCTGCAGGTCATTGCCTGGCTGGCGCATCTGCACGCCACCGGTGCGCTGGCGGAGCGCGCTGCGCTCATCGTGGCGCCGGCCTCGCTGCTCACCAACTGGCAGGACGAGCTGCGCAAATTTGCCCCGCAGCTGGGCACCCTGGTGCTGCACCCGGACATGCTGAGCCGCCAGGATGTGGACTACCTGCAGAAGAACCCCGGCTGGCTGCTACGGCGGGCGCATGTGGCGCTCACCACCTACGGCATGGCCACGCGCCTGGCCGAGCTGCTGGCTGCCGAGCCCCTGCCCGCCCTGGTGCTGGATGAGGCACAGGCCATCAAGAACGCAGACTCGCAGCGCACCCGCGCCCTCCTGCAGCTCAGCTCACCGCGCCGCGTGGCGCTCACCGGCACCCCGGTAGAAAACTCGCTGGGCGAGCTGCGCAGCCTCTTCCACTTCCTCACCCCCGGGCTGCTGGGCACGGAAAAGGAATTCAACACCCTGGTGCAGAAAATGGGCACGGATTACACCCCGCTGCGCAAGCTGGTGCGCCCCTTCATGCTGCGCCGCCTGAAGACTGACCCAGGCCTGCTGCCAGAGCTGCCACCCAAGACCGAGCAGCCCGCCTACTGCCTGCTCACCCCGGAGCAGACCCGCCTCTACGCCCGCGAGGTAGAAAAGTTGCAAGCCATTGTACATGAGCCGGACCCGCAGACACGCCTCACCCTGCTGCTGCCCATCCTGAGCCACCTGAAACAAATCTGCAACCACCCCGCCCAGTACCTGGGCGAAAGCTACTACGACCCCGCCCGGAGCGGCAAAATGAGCCGCCTGGGCCACCTCGCGCGGCAGATTGCCGCAGCGGGCGATGCCGCGCTCATCTTCACCCAGTACCGCAGCATGATGGAGCCGCTGCACGATTTCCTGGCCGGCATCTTCGGCGCCCCCGGCCTGGTGCTGCACGGCGGCACCCCCATTGCCGAGCGGCGGGAGCTGGTGCAGCAGTTCCAGCACCCCGGCGGGCCGCCCTTCTTCCTGCTCTCGCTCAAAGCCGCCGGCACCGGCCTCACCCTCACCCGGGCGCGGCACGTCATCCACTTCGACCGCTGGTGGAACCCCGCCGTGGAAAACCAGGCCAGCGACCGCGCCTACCGCATCGGCCAGCAGAACCCGGTCATCATCCACCCCCTCATCTGCCGCGGCACCATCGAGGAAAACATCCACACCATGCTCACCCGCAAGCGTGATATGGCCGATAAGCTCCTCGCCGGCGGACTCGAAAAACTCCTCCTCCACCTCTCCCCGCAGGAGCTCTGCGAACTCATCGGCACCGCGCAGAACTGAGCGCTTTTGCCGGCACACGTGTCCCAATATTTGAGTACAGAGCTCGATAAATTGATGTTTGTCGTTGTCGGGGCACGGGACTTCAGTCCCGAAATAACGGTGTTTCCAATCGGGACTGAAGTCCCGTGCTCCGACAGAGTTCCCCCACAAATTCCAATTTATTGCGCAGTGGGGGGGCTTCTTCCGAAATGTTGCTGATATTTCTAAATCATCAGGGCGCGCGCGTGCTTTGCCGGGCAAAGGCAAAAAATAGACTGGACTCTAGCATCAGCTTTCTGCTAGAATAGGGAGAGCAGGCAGGAAATATGCGATACAAGGTTCTGACAGCGGAGGAAGCAGCCGCCATGATTCCGAATGGCGAATGTGTGGGATTCAGCGGATTTGCCAATGCCGGTGCGCCCAAGGTCATCCCCATGGCCATGGCAGCACACGCGCGGGCCGAACACGAAGCCGGGAGGGAATGGCGCATCAGCCTCATGAGCGGCGCTACCACCAGCACCCTGGTGGCCGGTTGCCTGGCGGGGGAGAATGCCCTCATCCGCCACCTGCCCTACCAATCCAGCCCGGAGACCCGCAAGGCCGCCAACGAGGGCACCATGCACTACAACGACCTGCACGTATCCCTCATGGCGCAGCAGATGCGCTACGGGCACCTGGAGCGGCCCACCACAGCAGTCATCGAATGCTGCGAAGTGACGGACGATGGCGAGCTGACGCTGACCACCAGCGAGGGCAACACCCCCACGTTCGGGCTGCTGGCCGACCGCATCATCCTGGAGCTGAACTCCTTTCATGACCCGCGCCAGCTGCGCTGCCTGCATGATATCTTTATCCCGAGCGACCCGCCCCACCGCACCTTCATTCCGCTGAATAACCTGGACGACCGCATTGGCCGTCCCACCATGCAAGTGGATCCGGAAAAGATAGTGGGCGTGGTGCTCACCCACGAGCCGGACTACATCGCCCCGTTCAAAGACCTTTCCGACGTGACCCTCCAGATAGGCGAAAACATGCGCAAGTTTCTGGAGGCAGAGTACCAGGCCGGGCGCATACCGGCGGAAGGGCTGCCGCTGCAGAGTGGTGTGGGCAATGTGGCCAACGCGGTGCTGGCCAGCGTGGGGCGCTCCACCATCATTCCGCCGTTCAAGATGCACACCGAGGTGCTCCAGGATACCGTGGTGGAGCTCATGAAGCAGGGCCGCTGCCTGTTTGCCAGCAGCTGCTGCATCCACGTGTGCGATGAGACTCTGCAAGAAATATATCAGAACTTCGATTTCTACCGCAGCAAGATTCTGCTGCGCCCGGTGGAGGTTTCCAACAACCCGGCCATCGCGCGCCGCATCGGCCTCATCTGCATGAATACCGCACTGGAGGTGGATATCTTCGGCAACGTGAACTCCACACACATTGCCGGTACCCATATCATGAACGGCATCGGCGGCAGCGGGGACTTTGCCCGCAGCGCGGCCTACACCATCTTCTCCTGCCCCTCCGTGGCCAAAGGCGGAGCCATTTCCGCCGTGGTGCCCATGGTCTCCCACACCGACCACACGGAGCACGATGTGCACGTCATCATCACCGAGCAGGGAGTGGCCGATCTGCGCGGGCTTTCGCCGCGCGAGCGCGCAGAGCGCATCATCGAGAACTGCGCGCACCCGGACTACCGCCCGCTGCTGCGCAAATACCTGACCCGCACCACCAAAGGGCACACCCCGCACGATTTACACAAGGCCTTCAGCTTCCACAACGCCTTCTCCGACACCGGCGACATGCGCAATGCCGAGCTGGATTAATCCTTCTTCTTCGCGCAGGCCTTGCGTGGGCGCCCGCCCTTGCTCTCCGGCCGGGGGAACATCGTCTCGCGTGTGAGCAACTCATCCGCCATGGGCAGGGTCATGCCGCCACCCTGCTGCTCACGCAGCTGGCGGGAGAAAAGCCGCACAGCGGCCAGCAGCACGGAGTTCCGGGTGCGCTTGAAATGCCCCGCAGTCAGGTCCACCTTCTCCAGCAATTCGACAGGGCAACGAAAAGCAACTATTTTCGTACTCATGGTTCCGGCTCATCAGTGATGGTGCCCGCAAGAACACTCCCCATGGTCATGGCCATGGTGCCCGCACTGGCATTCATGCTCACCACAAGAGCATTCGCCATCGTGCCCACCACCGCAGCAGCACTCAGCTTCCGGCTCATAATCAGCATCTTCAATCTCCGGCGGCAGCGGCTCATCATCGTCCGGGTGATAGGGGGGCTCCAGGCGGGTAGCCAGCGTGGGCGTGGCTGCCACCTCTGCCGCAAAACGGCCATGCAGATTGCGCGTGCGCAGATTGGCACCGGCCGCCAGCAACTGCTCCACAATGCTTTCATAGCCATAATAAGCGGCCAGATGAAGCGGCGGCTGGCCATAGGCATTTCTCGCGTTCACATCGGCACCGGCTGCCAGCAGCAGGGCGATGAGCCCGCCATCCGGCTCCACACCGAGCGAAGCCAGGTCGGGTGCCAGATCCACCTCATCCTGCAGGAGCAGAGTGGCTGCGCGGCGGAGTGTCTCCGGGTCTTCACCGGCCATGACAGCATCCAGAAACTCCTGCACCGGCTCATCAAAATCGTCCGGATCCAGGTCAGCGGCCATCTCGCGCAGTTCCTCAGGCAGAACGCGGGGCTTCTCATCCTCCTCCAGAGTCACGCTGTTCCATTGCAAATCACTCATGCGGGTACTATACCGCAAAGCAGTCCTCATTTCCAGAATAATGTAGGGCATAGAGCGCATGCGCTGCATTTTGAGCTTTACATCAAGCGCCAATAGTGTAGCATGATACGCATGGCAAAGCGACGTTTTCAGACTCCGGCAACAGCTCCTAAGAAATCCGGCAGCGGGTGGATAGCCGCCCTGCTGCTCATCGCCTTGGGCGGGGGTGGTTATTACGGTTATGACTATTACCAGAAAGCCGAAAACGAACGTAAAGCCGCAGAAGCCGCACGGCGCGCCAAAATAGCAGCTGATAAACGCCTGGCTGAAGAAATGGCACGGCTGGCTGCTGAAAAGGAGGAACAGGAACGCCTGGCGGCCGAAGCAGAGGAAGCCCGCCGCCGCGCTGCAGAGGAAGAAGCCGCCCGCCTGGCAGCCGAAGAAGCTGAGCGCCAGCGCAAGCTCCGGGAACAAAAGCCCGCCCCCACGCCAGGCAAGGCAGAGGAACCGGAGCCGGTGAAGGAGCCGGAGCCCACGCCGCAGAAATCCACCGCATACGAAAAGCCCATATCCCTGTATGGGGCCAGCGCCGCCGGTGCCAGTGCCAGAAAGCAATTCGACGAACTGGTAGACCACCTGCTGGAAGCGCACGATTTCGAGGATTTTGAGAAGGCCATGCTGCCGCTCATCAAGGAAAGCGTGGCAAACTACACCGGCAGCGGCAAACTGAACTATGCCCAGTACAAGAACAATCGCAATCTGATTCAGGCGGTGGACCTCTGCCTGCTCTCCCGCATGGCCGGCTCTAAGGAGCTCAAAGAAGTGCTCACTACCGAGGGCGACGACAACGACAACAACGGCCTCGATTTCTTCCGCTGGGCGCTCCGCCACAAATCCCAGCCGCTGCACCAGTTCATGCAGCATTTCCTGACCCAGGAAGGCAGAGCCGAACACGCCGGCCACGCCATCCGCCAGTTCTACACCATCTGGGCCGCCATGGAGGAGAAAGACAGGCTCAAATACCTGAATCTGGCCATCGCCGGTGCGCTGATCAACCCGGACACCGCCCAGTCGCCCGGCAGATATCGGGACCGCAATGTTCCCCGGCTTTCAGTGCCGGAAGTGTGCGAATACCTCCGGGAAATGGATAAGAAGCGCAAGCTGGTCACAGATATCAAGAAGTTAAGCGTCTCGCAGCTGCTGCATGTGGTGGATGTGCGCCTGCCCCAAAGCGAATTCGACTGGGCTGCCGAAAACGTGAACTACAACCAGTCGGACTGGGGTGCCGCGTACAACTCCATCAAATACGTCATGGAACGCGCCGCCACCAACAAAGACCTGTACGAAAACTACTCCTTCGAGGAAATCAGGAAAGAAGGTGGTGTCTGCCGCGACCAGGGCTACTTCGCCTGCAACACGGGCAAGTGCCGCGGCGTGCCGGCTGTCTACATCGTGGGCGATGGCGACCGCGGCCCCCACGCCTGGATGGTGAACCTGGTGGACAATGTGCGCTGGGTGCAGACCAACTCATACGGCTACAACAGCGGCCGCTTCACCAACCCCTGCTCCGGCCGCAGCCAGCATGAATCCACCCTGCTGAGCAAAGATGCCCAGACCACGGATGCCAAGCTGGCTCCTGCTGCAGATGCCATGATTCTGGCAGACTACATGGCCCGCATCGGCGCCACTACCGAAGCACGTAACACAGCCCGCTATGTCACCACGGCCTACCCCACCCTCACTGCCGCCTGGGCTCACTACGTGAAAGTGCTCGGGCAGGATGAAAAGAACCCGCCGCCCGACAAGGTCTGGCGCAAGATCACTACCGACCTCAACCAGCTGAGTAAAAAGAACTCTGAACTGCTTGACATCTCTGCAGAAGTAGAGGACAAATACCTGCTGAGCGGCAAGAACGCCGCCAGCAAACAAATGGCCCTGCGCCGCTCCATGAGCCAGCTGAACCGCCGCGGCGGAGATGACCGCGCTGACCTCGTCATCAACGCAGTCAACCGCCAGGCCGAAGTATTTGCTGAAGCAAAGAACTACACCGGGCTGGCCAATCTATACCGCAAGCAGCTCAAGAAATACGTGGGCCGGGGCGATATCTTCGGCCAGCTGCTGGAGCAATACATGGGGCATTTGGGAGATGAAGCCCCCACCCGCGCCTGGAACGTGCTGGCCAAAGATGCCGATAAACTCTTTGAAAAGCATGTGCGCAGCGGCGGCGGCGACCTCTTCAAGCTCAAGAAGGAAGTGCAGATTCAGCACCAGATTGCCAAAGCCTGGCGCAACGCCGGCAACGATCGAAAAGCTGATAAAATGCAGGAAGATGCTGATTCCCGCCTCGAAAAAGCCCAGAACCGCTACGTGACTGAAGACGACGAGGATTAACAATCACCCACCCGACTGCCCGCCAAATCCCAACCCGGCGGGCAGTCTTGAGTTTTCAGAGCTGCCCGGTTCGTACCTTTATCGGAACGACAAAGTCTGCTTTATCACTCAGGCACCCATCAGGAGCGCCCTGCTTTCTTCGCCTTGCGCATAGCCTCGCGTTCGGCGGCATCGAGCTTGCCATTCTTGTTTACATCATATTGACGGAGGGCGCGCTGGTGGGCATCTTCCCGGGTCGGGCGGGCAGCGGGCATCTGCCCCGCGGCGCCCCAGTGCTGCGGTTTCTTCGTCTCCTGCCCCACCAGCGGCAGGGCCGCCACCAAAGCCAGAATGATGCACAGATTCTTCATGCCCCCCCATTCTAGCACCGTCCCAGCCCCCTTTCCAGCATAAAGTTCCCGGAAAATAGAACCATCTGCAACATTTCGGATAAAGCCCCCCTCTGCCCGATAAATTGGAATTTGTGGGGGAACTCTGTCGGAGCACGGGACTTCAGTCCCGATTGGAAGCACCGTTATTTCGGGACTGAAGTCCCGTGCCCCGACAACGACAAATATCAATTTATCGAGATTAGTACTCAAACTTTGGGACACGTGTGCGGCGTCCCCCCTTCTGCCCGATAGCCCCATGCCCGGTTAACAAACAAGCCCCGCCATTGAGCAGGGCTTGTTGATTGGAGCGTTACATCTGCGGAGCTGCGGGAGCCGGCGAGGGAGGCGCGGGGGGAGCCGGCGGAACCGGGGCCACGGCCTTGCGGATATTCTGCAGGGCATCAAACAGCGGGCTCACGGCATCGCTACCCACCAGGATATGCGGGAACTTAATCTTATCCAGGTTGCGGATGGTTTCCACGCGGATGATGTTTTCGCCGATGGCTTCGTTGAGGGCTTTCTTACCGGCGGCTTCCAGAATCATACCTTCGGATTCGGCCTTCTTCATGGCCACGATGGCGGCGGCCTCCTGCTGCTTGGCGTAGAGCTTGGCATCGGCCTCAGCCTTGGCGCGGAGCAGCTCACCCTGGGCCTCCTGGTTCACGCGGTTGGCCTTGGCGCGGCCCTCGGCCTCGGCAATTTCCTCGGAACGCTTGGCAATTTCCAGCATGATGGCCTGGCGCTCATACTCCTGCGTGGCTTCCACCTTCTTGGTGATGCCGGCCGTCACGCTTTCCGGCGGCAGGGTGGAACCGATGGTCACGGATTCCACGATGAAGGGGCTGCCCGCCAGCTGCTTGCGCAGGCTGGTTTCCACCATGTGGGTAATCTCCGGAATCTTGGCGGGGGCTTCCAGACCGCGGAACTGGGCAATAGCCGTGCGCACCGCCGTGCGGAAGGGCTGGCAGATGAAAGAATCGTAGGCATCCTTGGCAATCTCGTCCGGGTTGTTCGGCACCTCGGCAATGGCGCCGTAGTTCTCCACGAACTCCTTGACCTTGTTCGCATCGATACGGTAGACCAGATAGGCCTCTGCCTTCATCTTGAGCTGGTCAGCCGCGCGGATATCATCGAAGTTTTCCGTCATGGTATACGGAGTCACGCAAATCGGGATGGACTTCTGACGCCACACATAACCGGTGCCGCCCGGGCCTTTGATGACACTGCGGAACTCCTTGATGCCGAAAATCGGGTTGGTGTACACATAGGCCGCATAGCCGCCATCCACCTTCTCATTCGAGCAGTTCATGGCCACAATCAGGCCGGCACCACCGGCCAGCAGCAACACCCCGGCACCAATGGTAGACCAGATGCCGGCCTTCTGGGTAGTTGTATATACTTTAGGCATGCCACCTGTTTAACACACCAGCGCTGCCCTGTCAAACAAAATAGGATTCATCCCGCCCGCAGCCAGAAGAAATTCATCAGCCCGGGGCATCATTGATGCGGCTCATCGGGATGCACCGTATCGAGCAGGGAGCGGTAGGAGGGCAGCTGCCAGTTCATATACACCGCCACCATGCGCACCACAAACACCACGATGGTGCCCAGGATGTAGGAAATCTGGTAGGGGCAGTTAAAGTACTGCAACACCACAAAGAGCAGGCTGCCGGAAAAAGCGGCGGAGGCATACACCTCCTTGGAGCGGAACACATAGGGCACATTGCCGGTGAGCACATCGCGCAGGGCGCCGCCTGCCACACCGGTACACACCCCCATGCAGATGCACACAATGCCGGAGCAGCCCAGATAATACGCCTTGGCCGCCCCCAGCAGGGTGAAGAACGCCATGGCAAAGGCGTCCGCCACGCGGATGGTACCCACCGGCGGATTCCAGACGCGAGTCACATAGAACATGATGAGCGAGGTAATGAGCGCCATGTACAGGAACTGCACATCGTGCCCCACCACCCAGTACACCGTGATGGGGGTGCCTTCCTGGGTCATCATGCCGCTCAGCAGCACATCGCGCACGGTACCGCCACCCAGCGAAGCTATGGTGCCGCAGACCAGCACACCCACGATATCCATACGCACGCGGCTGGATGCCGTGGCGCCGGCAATGGCACCCACCACGGTAGCAAAAACGCAGCAGAAATAGAAGAGCGGGTGCTCACCGAAGTTCTGTACTGCCTGCAGGCTATCTAAGCTGCATGTATCGACCATATCACCTCAGGGCCTTGGTATACAACCAGACAATAAAGATAAAAAGCACTATCGGCCAGAACAACCAAATAGCCCCGATAGCCAGCACCAGAAAAATCACGAGCCCCACCACCATGAGGAGCGAAGGCACCAGCATCCCGCTACGTTTCAGCACTGTGAACAAGCCGGGGTTGCGCTCCTCCTCTTCCTCCTCGCTGAGGTTGACGGTGTGCAGGGGGCGCCAGGTGTTCTTATCTGCCCGGCGCACCCAGGTTTCATCTGTAATTTCGCCCGAGGCACGCAAACGCACCAGGTCATTCCCGCTCACGGGGCCGACCTTTTCGGTACCGGTGTCGTAGTAAAACTTACGTGCCATCGCCTTTTCTACATAAATTAAGCATGAATTGCACGCCCGTCTGCAGCCAGCACGGCCTCATGAATAGCCTCCGAGAGCGTGGGGTGGGCGTAAATCATGGCGTTCAGGTCAGCATCCGTCAACTCGCTGTTCAGCGCCAGCTCCGGGGCGGTGAGCAGCTCAGTGGCGTTATCGCCCACGATGTGGGCACCCAGCAGCTCGCCGTTCTCCTTGCCGAAAAGCAGCTTCACAAAGCCCTCCGTATCGCCGCCGGCCACCGCGCGGCCAATGGCCTGGAAGGGGAACTTGCCCACCTTGTATTCCACGCCGGCGGCCTTCAGCTCGCGCTCGCGCTTGCCCACACTGGCCACCTGCGGGTGGCAGTAGGTGCAGCCCGGCACAACGAGGGCCTGCTTCGGGGTGTGGCCTTCCACATACATCCCCTCCACGGCCTGCTCAGCCTCGTAGCTGGCTGTGTGGGCCAGCATGATACCGCCGATGCAGTCGCCCACGGCATACACGCCCTTGATGCTGGTCTCGTAGCGCTCGTCCACCTTGATGAAGCCGCGCTCCGTGAGCTCCAGCCCGTTGGCATCCGGCACCACCGGCACCACGCCGATGGCCACCAGGCACACATCTGCCGTGATTTCCTGCACCTTGCCGTTTTTGGCCGTGATGGTGGCAGTCACGCTGTCGCCGTTGTCCTTCAGGGCGTCCACCTTGGCACCGGCCATGCAGGTGATTCCCTGCTTCTTGAACGAGCGCTCCACCGCCTGGCTCACGTCGTCATCCTCATTGGGCAGGATGCGCGGCAGCGCCTCCACCAGGGTCACCTTGGTGCCGAAGCAGTGGTACACGTAGGAAAGCTCAGAGCCGATAGCGCCGGAGCCTATCACAATCATACTCTCCGGGCGCTTCTTCATGACCAGCGCATCCTTGCTGCCGATGATGGTCTTGCCATTGAAGGGGAACACGGGCACCTCGCGGGTGCGGGCACCGGTGGCGATGAGAATCTGCGGGGCTTCCAGCGTGGTCACCGTGCCATCGGCAGCGGTCACCTCCACCTTGCCCGGGCCGGGAATGCTGGCCTCACCGGCCACGCTCTCAATCTTGTTCTTCTTGAACAGGAACGCAATACCGGCAGAAAGGCGGTCGCTTATCTGGCGGGAGCGGCCGATGACAGTCTCCCAGTCCACACTCAGACCTTCCGTCGCGATGCCGAACTCGGCAGCGCGCTTGTTGATGGTGTTGTACACCTCGCCATTCTTCAGCAGGGCCTTGGTCGGTATGCAGCCCCAGTTCAGGCAGGTGCCGCCCACGCGCTCGCGCTCCACGCACACCACGCGCTTACCCAGCTGGGCCGCGCGGATTGCGCCCACATAACCGGCCGGGCCGCCACCAATCACAATCAGGTCGTAACTCATGCCTCCATTTTACCCCCGCCTCCCACCTGTGGCAATCATGAATATGAAGGTATGACTCTAAAATCTCACCCCAGGCGATTCAGAGCCCATGAAACGGGCGACATCCCCATAGCGGGCTTCACCACTCGCATAATAAAACCCCCGCACTGCCGGAACAGTGCGGGGATTTTGAGAGAAACGATTTCAGGCAGGGTTCAAATCAGAAATCATAACGCACACCGATATTGCCGCGGAAGCCGGTGTAATCCGGGGCCATGGTCATATCGGCATCGGCATAGAGGGTGGTATGCTGTTCCACAGGGATGGAGAAGCCCACGCCCAGTTCGAAACCGGTACCGGAGGTATCCGCGCCGGTCACTTCGTACATACCGCTGGCACCCAGGGCCACCTTGGCGGATTCGGTGGTATCACCGAAATCCTGGGTAACGAGGGCGCGAGCCTCCACGATGGCATTGCGCTCGTGCACGGTCTCGTACATCACACCCTGGTAGCGGGCACCGATACCCACCTTGCCGTATACGTAGCTGTCGCCATCGTACTCCAGGGCGGCGTTGTCCAGGCTGCCACTTTCCGTGTAACCGTCCACCTTGGCGGAGGTTACGCTCACGCTGACCATAGGCTGCAGAATGTGAGTGAACTCATAGTTCAGGCCGATGGTGTAACCCAGTTCATAGTAAGCGGAAAGGGTGGTACCCTCCGTATCGCCCTCGGCGGTGTAGCCCAGCACGCGGCGCTCCAGATCCATATCATTCATGCCGGCGGTAAGGATGAGCATCTGCACCCAGCGCTCCTTCTGGTGGCGGGCATAGAGGCTGATATACTGTGCATCGTTGTTGCCACTGGCGCGGTCAGCACCATCGGACTTGATTTCGCCGTAGGAAGCACTGAATGCCAGCCCCACCACCGTGTTGGCGGTCAGGTCCATGTTGGCACCCACCGTGGCACCCCAGGTATCGAAATCATAGCCGCATTCATCGCCGCTGCCGTCGGAGGTGGAGAAGCTGCCATCTGCCTGGGCCCAGGCCTGGATACCGGCATACTCCCAATCAGTGGTCAGGCCGGCGTTTGTGCCGCCACCCATCTGGATGATGCGGTTGCGCAGGTTATCCTGGTGGTCCTGCACACCGCGGCGCTGCGAATCAGCCAGCGCAGTGAGAGACGCACCGGAAAGAGCCTCCAGCACCGCCTTACGCTCTTCCAAGCTGTAGCGGTTCACGTGACCGATATACTTATTCAGCTCGCTCAGGGCGCTGCCGTCCACCATATCCTGGTCGGGCGACTCAAGCGCCGTCATAGTGGCAGCCGTGTTATCCGTTCCGGTCAACTCGTTCTTGATACCGGCCTCATCCTCCTCGCCCACAATCTTCACCGTGTTGCCGTCCAGCACAAGTTCAGCTCGCACATAGGACTGAATGTAGAGCTCGTAATTCGTCACATCAGGTTCATAGGTGATGGTCTTGCCATCAGTCTCAAGGATGGTGTAAGTCACCCCCTTCTCACCCTTGGCAAACTGCAAGCCTTCGGCATACAGCGCCATGTTGGAGATAGAAAGGTCAGAACCCGTCAGCGTGCCGGTCAGCACCACATTTTCCACGCCCTTCGATGCCTTGTCGACAGTATAATCCCTGCCCTGGTCACCACCAAACTGAGTTCCTGACCCACCGAAGGTCACATTGTTGAGCACCACCTTGCCTTCATTCTTCAGCGTGCCGGACTGGATGCTGACATTGTCCAATGCCGCACCGTTGCCCACTATCAGACCATTGGCCGTATTGATGCGCACATCTTCAAGAATGGCGTTATCACCCACCCCCACAATATCCGAAGCTTCCACATCCGCCCCGATAAGCACAGAACCAGCCTGCACAGTCACAGTTTTAGCCGTGATGCCGGATGCCTTCATCACCCGTACATTGTCACCAGCTCCGGTCTGGGCATTGTAGATGCTCACATTCTCGAGCACGGCATATTCTGTACCATCCCCCTCCACGCTCACGGCGTTACTATCAAGATTTTTCAGCTTAAGTTGCTGAGCTGCCAACTCGTATTTACCCGTCACCGTAGCAGTCTTGGCCGTGATGGTACCTCGAGCCACCGTAGATGTGCCGCTCATGACAATCGAAGAATCGGTACCGGCCTTCGTCAGCACCTGGGTACCTCCGGCAGTCATGTTGACACCAGCCATCTTACCGGCTGTCACAGTGCCCTCGCTGACGGCACTGAATTCGATGGGGGTACCATCCACAATCTCATCCGCAACAATGCCCTTGGAGTTAACAATGACGTTTCCCTTCAGCAGAGAGCGCACGGCACCGCTATCGGTACCCACAGACACCCCGGCCACATTAACGACATTGCCGACAATTTCCTTAGCCTGCACCACACCTGCACCCTGAACTGTAACACCAGATGCAGTCAGGCTCGCAGATTGGGTTGTATTCAGAGTACCTTTCACGCGAGCTACACCCGCAATCTCTACTTCACCAGTGGTAGAAAGGGCGTTGCCTTCTTCGATGATGACATCACCGTCAATATCAAGATTCTTCACCTGGTGGCTGGCTCCACCCGAGATACTGATATCGCCACTTGTCGTAACGACATCCTGCACTTTCAGAGAGCCTGCGCCTGCAATAACAATGGAGCCGTTCTCATTTTCCAGCTTATTAAGACTGATAACAGAGTTTTTCTCGCCTGACTCCGTCACAATAGTGAGATTCGTGGCTTGACCGGTCTTGACAATGCCGGCATTCGAACCAACTATGCCGGTGGAAAGATTGATTCGTGCCCCTTCTACACTAGAGGTGGCACTATCATCAATTTTCAGCGTGGCGTCCTTATCGATATTGACCTTAACCTGACTCAGATTTGCTGCATTATTGTCCTCGTAGCAAAGCTTCACCACACCATCACCCACAATATTAAGCACGGGGACAAGAGCTGTGCCATCAGCACTGTTGATAGCATTGGTAGCCGTGGTAACTGTGAGCTCTGCACCGACATCTGCTCCAAAACCGATGGCAGAACCGGCCTGTATATTCTGAAGGTCTACAGCGACTGTCACCGCATTGACAAACGTCTTATTCTCTGTCGCGTAGATAACACCACTCGCACCAACAAATTGCACCGTCTTGTCCTCGTCCTCTTCCGCACCCATTTCACGCTTCGTGTCTGCGCCTGCAATCTTGTCTTCATACTCCCGCCCCAGCACCGTGCGGCCGGACACCAGCCAACCCGCCTCAGTGCCTTGCGTGTACAGATTGGAGGTGACAGTAGCGCCTGCTCCGCTGATGAAGACCAGGGTGTTAAGCAGATTGCCACCACCGGAGAGCCACGAACTAGGCAGATTGTAATCAAGCCCTTCAATTCTCTTGAAATCGCTGATACTACCATCAGAGCGGCGCTGAACAGAGCCGCCCTCCAGGGTCAGGCTCTCTTTCTCTGCATCCCATGAAAGAGTGAAGGTCACATTGGCAACAGATGACCAGTTCCAGTTACTTGCCGTGCTCAGTACATGGGTAACTGTTTTTGAACTGACTCCTGACTCATTGTAGGCCAGTAAAATATCACTATCCGGTGCAATAAAGATACCAAAACCAAATTCTTCATCTATCGATATCTCGTACTTGCTGTCATTTTCCGTCATCCAGCCGATACTACCGAAGGACAATATATCCGTTGTGGGAATAACATCCTCATCCGGGCTCATATTCGAAGCCGTGACATTGAGCACCCAGTTCTGGGCTCGTGCATCTACCAGGTTGTGCTGCACATAGGCAGCACCCAAGATGCCGCTGGTATCTGTGGTCTGGGGCCCGAAAGTATTTTGTTGAATCATACGGTCGTACACAGCCTCTGCCGCATGGGTATGATGCACTGCAGACAAAGCTACCGAAGCCAGCACAGCTGCACGAAGGATATAGGGGAGGTGAAGTTTCATAATCAGGAAAGGTATAGTGAAGAGAAGCAGTATAACTGCTCACTAACCACCCTACCAAATTCCCCGGGAAAAGCAAGAAAAAAGGTACACCCCGCAATAAAAAAAACCACACGCACACGTATCCCAAAGATTTGGTAAGCTATAGAAACATCAGCAACATTTTGGAAGAAGCCCCCCCCCTCTGCGCAATAAATTGATGTTTGTCGTTGTCGGGGCACGGGACTTCAGTCCCGAAATAACGGTGCTTCCAATCGGGGCTGAAGTCCCGTGCTCCGACAGAGTTCCCCCACAAATTCCAAATGGAATCAGGCATCCAGCGCATAGCGGGCTGAGGCCACAGCCAGGAAAACGGCTGTTTCCACGCGCAGGATGATGGGGCCCAGGCTGGCAGGGGCATAGCCGGCTGACTCGCCGGCAGCATACTCGGCGGGGGAGAAGTCTCCCTCCGGGCCGATGAGGAGCACGCAGCTGCCCTGCCCTGAGGAACGGGCCGCCTCCAGCAGCTCGCGCAACGGGCGGGCATGCGGCACAATGGCACATTGGATTTTAAGCTCCGGGAGGTCAGTGCGCTGCAGGAATGCCGCATAGCTCTGCGGCTGTTCCACCAGCGGCAGGGAATTCACACCACACTGTTTGCAGGCCTCCAGCACGGTGCGGCTCCACTTGGTGATCTTGGCGGCGGCCTCCCTGGCATCCAGGCGCACAATGGTACGCTCCGTGATGAGGGGGATGATGCGCTGCACGCCCATTTCCACCGCCTTCTGGACGATGAGGTCCATATTGCTGCCTTTCGGGATAGCCAGGGCCAGGGTGATACCCGCCACCGGCGGCAGCGGCGGCAGAGGGCGCAGCCCGGCCAGGGTGAGGCAGCTGCTGCCGGCAGTGGCCGCAATGCGGCCCACGGCAGCCTGGCCGCAGCCGTCGAACACCTCGCACTCCTCCCCCACGCGCAGGCGCATCACCTTCAGGGCATGCTTCGCCTCCTCACCCTCGATGCTGAGGGTGGCACCGGCCTGCAGACGGGCCCCTGGGGCATAGCACCTGTGCATGGGAACGAGCGGGGGTGGGTATTATTTCAGGAAACGGGCTGCGCGCTTGCGGAAATCAGTCACCTCGGGCTGGTTGCTGTCCTTCAGCTCCTCCCCGAACTTCTTGAGCGCCTTCTCCTGGGAAGAGGAAAGCCGGGTGGGAGTTTCCACCTGCACCTCCACCATGAGGTCACCGCGGCCGGAGCCCTTCAGACTGGGCATACCCTGGCCGCGCACGCGGAAGATAGTGTTGCTCTGCGTGCCGGCGGGCAGCTTCAGCTTGGCGGGCCCGTTCAGCGTGGGCACGGTCATTTCACCGCCCAGCACCGCATCCATGAAGGGCACGGGAATGGTGCAGTGCAGGTCCATGCCATCGCGGGTGAAGATATCGTGCGGCTTCACCTCGATGAACACGTAGAGGTCGCCGGTCTCGCCGCCGTGGGTACCGGCATCGCCATTGCCGGTAGAGCGCAGCTTGGTGCCGGTATTCACGCCGGCAGGCACGCGCAGGGAAATCTTCACATCCTTGTGCACGCGGCCCTCGCCACGGCACTTCGGGCAGGGGTTGCTGATGGTCTGCCCTGCACCGTGACAGGTCGGGCAGGTGCTCTGCTGCACAAAGAATCCGCTCTGGCGCGTCACCACACCGGTGCCGTGGCAGGTGGTGCAGGTGTGGAACCCGGCGCGGCCATCCTTGGAACCGGTGGCGTTGCACTCCTCGCAGGGCACCAGGCGCTCCACCTCCAGGGTCTTGGTGCAGCCCTCTGCCGCTTCCTCCAGCGTAATCTCCAGATCCGTGCGCAGGTCGGAACCGGGGCGCCGCGGGTCTGCCTTGCGGCGGGCGCCACCGCCACCCATGCCACCGAAACCGCCGAATGCCCCGCCGAATATCTGCGAGAACAAGTCTGCCGGATCCGTGAAACCGCCGAAGCCACCGGGGCCGCCGGCGCCACCCATGCCGCCATTCTTGAACGCCTCGTGCCCCATGCGGTCGTAGGCGGCGCGTTTGTCGGCATCGCTCAGCACCTCGTAGGCCTCACCCAGCTCCTTGAACTTCTCCTCCGCTTCCTTGTTGTCCGGGTTGCGGTCGGGGTGGTATTTCATGGCCAGCTTGCGGTAGGCCTTCTTGATGGTGGCCTCATCCGCATTGCGGTCAATGCCCAGCACCTCGTAATAATCCTGTGCCATCGTCGTATGTGTGGGTTGAACTTATGCCTCCGGGGCGGCCTTCTCCTTCGGCGCGGCGGTCACCACATTCACCGGGCGCAGCAGGCGGCCGCGCAGGTTATACCCCCGGCGCAGAATGCGGATGATGGTCCCTTCCGGCTGGTCGCTCGGCTCGCTCATGATAGCCTCGTGCAGGTTGTGGTCGAACTCCTGCCCCGGGGCGCACTCGATCGCCTCCACGCCCTGCCCGGCCAGGAAATCCGCCAGCTGCTTCTGCACCATGCTCATGCCGATGTAGATCATCGAGCTGGTGTCCTGCTGGGCCATCTGCATGCCCATCTCAAAATTATCAATGACCGGCAGCAACTCCTCCAGCAGGCTGCGGTTCGCATATTTGGTAAAATCCTCGCGGTCCTTCACGCAGCGCTTGCGGTAGTTATCATACTCCGCCGCCGTGCGCAGCGCCATCTCGCGCCATTTGGTCAGCTCATCTACAGGCTGCTGCTCCTCCTCAGCCGGAGTCTCCGGCGTCTCGACGGGTTCTTCTTCGGGTGTTGGTTTGCTTTCTTCTTCGCTCATGCCTTTTATCATACGCCATGTGTCAACCCCGGTCAACCCCCCGCGCGTGACATCCTCACGCATCCCAAAGATTTTGTGAGGGATAGAAACCTCAACATCATTGTCGAAGATGCTCCCCCTGCCTCGAAAAATTGGAATTTGGCGAAGCCGCAGGCGAGTCAAATTCCTATCCCTCATGCGCCAGCATGAGGGATTTCATACATGCCACCGGCATGTATTTCACGCACTGCGATAGCAGTGCCAATTCTCACACCTCCTCGGCCACGTCGTCCTGCGGGAGGGCATCTGCGCCGTCGATATCGGGGGTGGCATCCGGGTCTTCGGCCACTTCTTCCACATCGCTGCCGGCATCCGGGTCTTCGGCCAGTTCGGCATGCACGGTGCAGAGCGGGCGTTGTTTGGAGAAATCGGCCATGGTTTCGATGTAGGCCTTGCCCTCGTACTCGCAACCGGCGTGGGCGAGCATGCCGGAGGTGCGACAGAGGCGGATGCCGCTGTTGCGGCCGGCAGCGGGGGCGGTGCGGATACCCTTCATCTGGTAGCCACGGGCAGCGGCACACTGCATGACCCCCACCCAGAGCGGCAGGGCCACGGTGCCGCCATAGGCTTTATCCGCAATCATGGTGGGGCGGTCGAAGCCGACCCACACGGCGGCGGTCAGGTCGGTGGTGAAGCCGCAGAACCAGGCGTTGGTGTAGTTATTGGTGGTGCCGGTCTTGCCGCCGCAGGGGTATTTGAAGCCCAGGCGCTGCACGCTGCCTGCGGTGCCGCCGGGTTTGGTAATCTGCTGCAGCACGGCGGAAACCGCATTGGCCGAGCGGGTGGAGCACACCCGGCGGGCGCTGGGGGTGTTCTGCCAGACCACGCGGCCATCCTTATCTGTGATATGCTGGATGATGTAGGGCGTGGGGCGTACGCCACCGTTGGCAAAGGCGGTGAAGGCCCCTGCCACCTCCAGGGGAGAGGCCTCCCAGGTGCCCAGGTAGATGGTGGGGCCGGGAGTCTTGGCCGGGCGGGGGAATCCGGCGTAGAGCGCGGTGTTGATGACGTTCTGCAGGCCGGCGATGTTGCCGGCGCGCACGGCCATGGTGTTGCGGCTCTTCAGCAGGCCCCAGGCGGCGGGGTGGTTGCCGGTGAACCGGCCATCCGAGTTGCGCGGGCGCCAGCGCGGAGCCCCGGCGATTTCACCGCGGAGGATGGAGTTATCCGACAGCAGGGAACGCGGGCCGTAGCCGCGCTCGAAGTAGGCGGCGTAGACCAGGGGCTTGAACACGGAGCCCACCTGGCGGCGGCTCTGCAGCGCGCGGTTCAGGGGGGATTCGGTGCTGTCGCGCCCGCCCACCACGGCCAGCAGGGCACCGGTGGCGTTATCGATGACGGCGCAGGCGGCCTGCAGGTATTTCGGCCGCAGTTTGTCGAGCTCCTCTTCCGGGGTACGGGCTTTCAGGGCCTTGAACTGGGCGCGGGTCTGGTGTTTCCAGCCTTTCTGCTTTTCGAACATGGCGGTGAGCCGCGCATCAATCTCGCGCATGGCGTCATCCTGCAAATCAATATCCAGCGTGGTCTGCACGCGCAGACCGCCGGAGACCACCACTTCCTCTTTCAATTTCTCATCTTTCGAATCCAGCAGGGAAAGCAGGTGGTCCACCTCGGTGCGCACCAGGTCCAGCGCGTAGTTATCATTGCCGCGGCGTTCGGGCTTGCGGGTCACCAGAGCCTCCTTCATGGCAAATTCGTACTCATTGCGGGTTATTTTGCCATGCTCGTACATGAGCTTCAGCACTTTGTCGCGCTGAATCTTAGCCGCAGAGGGGTTGCGGTAGGGGGAGAACTGGTTCGGGCTGCAGATGATGCCGGCCAGCATGGCCGCCTCGCCCACAGTAAGGTCGCGCGGCAGTTTGTCGAAATAGCCGTAGGCAGCCTGCTTGAGCCCCAGGAAGGTATGGCCCCAGAACACGCGGTTCAGGTAGCACTTCAGGATGGTCTCCTTGTCGTAGGTGGACTCGATGCGGCGGGCCAGGGCCATTTCCGTGAACTTGGCCACAAAGGTGCGCTCACTGTGGTTATAGGTATTCTTGGCCAGCTGCATGGTCAGGGTGGAAGCACCCTGGGTGGTGCGGTGGTGCTTGAAAACCTGGGCCACCGCGCGGAGCAGGCCGCGGGGGTCGATGCCGCCGTGCGTCCAGAACGAGCGGTCTTCCTGCATCACCAGTGCATCTATCATATAACGCGGCACCTCCTCGTGGATGTTGGAGATACTGCGGCGGTTCTCGCCGTGCAGAGTACCTATTTCGTTGCCCTTGCGGTCCAGCACGATGGTGCGCTCCGGCATGCGGGTCACCTGCGAGAGGTCATAGCGCTCCGCTTTCACGCCGAAGATGATGGCAAGGATACAACCGAATACCAGCCCGGTAAAGGCCAGACTCAGGATGATTTTGGTGGGAATGAGGACGATTTTCGGCAGGTTCCGCAGCGCCCAGAATGCCATGCGCAGCGGCAGGGTGAACATGAGCCACACAGCGCGCAGGCAGCCGGTGCCCTTGCGCGGCGGGCGCTGGAATTCACGGAAGGGGTTCACATCCTCCGGCAGCGGCTCGTAGGGCGTGTCATCGTTCTCCCAGGCGCGGCGCGGTGTGCGGCGGGGGGCCGGTGCCGGCTCTTCGTAATCCTCGTACTCCTGGTAATCCTCATAGCTGCTGCGCCCCGGAGTCTGGCGGCGGCGGGGCGGCGGCTGCGTGCGGTAATCCACCCGCTCCCGGGGCTCGGGTTCGGGGTAGTCCTCCTGCGGTGCCTTGTAGCGTGCCATGGTGCTGAGAAATTACGGTGCGATGGGTTTGATGATGAGCTTGCCCAGTGTCTCGGTCTTGCGGCCGGGAATGTAGCAGCGGCGCAGGCTGGCTGCGGTGCGCCTCGGGCGGCGGGTGTACGTGCGGTAGATTTCCCCGGTCTCACTGTGGCAGAGCTGGAAGCGGGGCTCGCGCCGCGGGGCTTCGAACTCGATGCCGCGCACCCTGGCCCGCTCCCCGGGAATACCCAGGGCGGCGCAGTAGTATTGCCAGACCGGGCCGTGGCCGCGGCTGCCGTGGTGTACCCAGGCCAGGGCATGGGCCAGCTCGTGCAGCAGGGTGCGGCGCAGCTGCTCCGGGTCTTTGGTGGCGTAGGCCTCGGCGTAGTAGCGCGAGAGACTGATGCGCCGAGGCTGCATCTTGCAGCAGCCCAGGCGGCGCGTAGTCTTGTCCCAGCCGAAGTGCCAGTCCTCCAGGTGCAGGCAGGCCAGGCAGAGCGTAGCATACGCCTCCAGCTCCACCGGTGTGGCACCGGCGGGATACGGTGGCAGGGGGATGCGCTGCTCTTCTGCTGCTGGCATAAGGAAAAAGGCGGCCGGGAGTGCCGGCCGCCTGGTCATATGGGAAATTTACTTGGTGCCGGCGGCGTCCATCTTCTCGCGCACCTTGGCCTCGATTTCGGCGTAGAGCTCGGCATTGTTGCGCAGGGCTTCCTTGGCGCCGTCGCGGCCCTGGGCAAGCTGCCCGCCGTTGTAGCTGAACCAGGAGCCGCGCTTCTGCACGATGTCGAACTCCATGGCCAGGTCAATCAGGCTGCCCACGGAGGAGATACCTTCGTTGTACATGATGTCGAACTCGCATTCCTTGAAGGGCGGTGCCACCTTGTTCTTGACCACCTTCAGCTTGGTGCGGTTGCCGGAAACGGAGCCATCCGTGCCCTTGATCTGGCCGATGCGGCGGATATCGCAGCGCACTGAGGCATAGAACTTCAGCGCGCGGCCGCCGGGGGTTGTCTCCGGGTTGCCGAACATCACGCCGATTTTTTCGCGGATCTGGTTCGTGAAGATGCAGATGGTGCGAGCCTTGGAAATGAGGGAGGTGAGCTTGCGCAGGGCAGCGCTCATCAAGCGCGCCTGGGCACCCACCGTACTGTCGCCTATGTCGCCTTCCAGTTCCTGCTTGGTCACCAGGGCGGCCACGGAGTCCACCACCACCACATCGATGGCGTTGGAACGCACCAGCGCCTCGCAGATCTGCAAGGCTTCCTCGCCGCTGTTCGGCTGGGAAACCAGCAGGTCATCCAGGTTCACGCCCAGCTTGGCGGCATAGGCGGGGTCCAGCGCGTGCTCCACATCGATGAAAGCGGCCAGACCGCCGGCCTTCTGGGCCTGCGCAATCACGGTCAGCGTGAGAGTGGTCTTACCGGAGGATTCCGGACCGAACACCTCCACGATTCGACCCCGCGGGAAACCGCCCACACCCAGGGCGCGGTCGATAAGCAGGTTGCCGGTCGGTATCGTCTCCACCTCCATGGTCTTGCGGTCGCCCAGACGCATGATGGCGTTCTCACCAAAATCTTTCTGAATCTGGAGCATAGCGGCATCCAGCGCACGCTGGCGCTGCGCCATCACTTTGTCCATGTCAGGGGAAATCTCTTTGCTCATATCCCCCTCAGTCTACCTGTTTCACCACCCTCTGGCAAGCGCAAATTACGCCACATCCCGAATTAGCCACACGTGTCCCAAAGATTTGGTAAGCTATAGAAACATCAGCAACATGTTGGAAGAAGACCCCACTCTGCTCGAAAAATTGGAATTTGTGGGGAACTCTGTCGGAGCACGGGACTTCAGTCCCGATTGGAAGCACCGTTATTTCGGGACTGAAGTCCCGTGCCCCGACAACGACAAACATCATTAGCGCGCGCGTGCGTATATATGTTTGCCTGCGGTGATGTGTCGGCATCTTTTTGTGCCAAAAATAAAAAAATCAGATTTTTTGTGTCATTTTGTGTCTTAATTTTGAACAAAAATCCCAAATTACCCCAAAGAACAATAGAAAAACGAAGAAAAAGTTCATAAATTTGCACAAAAGCTAGAGTATAGTCTACATTTTAATCTTGACCACACTCTAGTTTTTAGTTAAGATGAGTGCGGAGCCGGGCCCTGAGGTTCCCGAATGAGAGAGCGCAGGGCAGGCAGGTTCCCTTTCCAAACCAATAAAACAACACACACACACTAAATATGAAAAAGAGCCTTATTACGATGATGGCCGCCGCGATGATGAGCACCGCTTTTGCCGGTGAGGCCACCACAGACACCTACCAGGTGACCCAGCAGCCTGACTTCAAGCGTCTGAGCGGTGCTGTGCACATTGGCGCAGGTACAGCCTACACCTGCCACGGTTATGTTCCGACCCGTGCGGTAGTGCAGGGCGAAGGCATGGGCATGGCCGCTGTGCAGCTTGGTTATGACTTCGGCAAGGAGAGCTTCTGGAGCTACACCGGTGCCATTTCCTACAAGGCTCCGTTCTCCGGCCACACGCTGTATGGCAATCCCTCCAAGCAGATTCCTGGTTTAGGGGTTACCTTTGATATGAAAACCGCCAAGGATTCCACGCTGAACATCGAGAATGAGTTCATCTTCCGCAACGGCCTGAAGTATACCCGCAACATGTGGAATACCGGTTTTGGCTATGATTTCATCCACGGTGGCATCCCGGGCGTGGTGGCCAAGCACTTCGACGGCGAGCGCCAGTCCCGCATGCAGCAGGTCTGGTGGAACACCGAAATCACCCCGGTGGCCTGGTTCTCCGCAGATATGAACGTTGCCCGCACCTTCGACACCATCGATGGCTGGTGGTTCGAATGGCACGCCCGCTTCAAGGCCCCCATCATCGGCAGCCCGGAAGACATCACGGTGGCTGGCATCCTGGAGTTCGGTCTGAGCGCCACTTCCCAGTTCTACAGCCCGAAGCACAACGCTTGCGACAACGGTCTGCAGGCCTACTGGGTGAAGCTTTCCACCCCCTGGTTCGTGAACGAAGAGAAGAGCTTTATCCTGACTCCCTCCGTGAGCTTCAACTGGCTGGGTCGCGGTGGCCGCCAGGCCAACACTCAGTCTGAGGCCAAGGCATTCGGGCCCCAATACACCCCCTTCCGCGACTTCGCCGTGGTGGGTGACCTGACCGCTACCTACAAATTCTAATCGAAACACAGCGTTTTACGCTGGAAATCACCCGGATAATATGCTAGCATAGAGTCCGTGGGCTCAGAAGCCGCCCGCTGCGTAATACAGTCGGGCGGCTTTTTCAAGGCCAGTCGTTACTACGCACAGAAACCTCTACAAGAATATTTTATGGTAAATTTGCTTAGTCTGAAAGGAAATCCGGTGAATGTGACCGGCGAGGAGAATATCGTGAGCCCCGGCTTCTACATGCCGAACCGCCTGAGCGTGGCGGTGGGCAAGGCGCTGCACAAGCTGCTGGACGGCAAGGTGTGCTACCTGGTGGACCCGACCTTCCCGCCGCACCCGGACGTGATGGATTACCTCACGAAGAAGAAGGTGCACATCGAATACTTCGACTTCCGCAAGACTACCTCCCGCGCTGTGCGTGAACAGATTCTGGACCAGATGAACATGGGCAACAGCGTGGTGTTCCTGCCGGGGCTGGTGAGCAAGACGCGTGGCTGCCATGCGGATGTGCCGTCCCCCTTCCTGCGCCATGTGGGCAGCCTGCATATCTCCCCCGTGCCGGTGTTCGTGGGCTACTACACCGATACGGTGAAAGACCTGTTCCGCAGTGAGCCGCTGGCCGGCTACAGCGAGGAGCTGAGCATCCTGCCGCAGCTGCATCCCGGCCCGCAGACCGGTGAGCGCCTGCTTTCTGCCTGGTTGCAGCGCAGCGCCGAGCTGTTCTCTGCCCGCCCGCTGCTGCGCGGCTCGCTGACCACCGCCCTGGTGAAATCCATGCGGGCCAACCCGAAGAGCGAGATTATCGATGGCATGACCCACGCCAAGCTGCCCTTCTTCAAGGTGCTGGGTGTTTCCATGACCGTGGCGAAGATGCTGAAGGAGCGCGGCGACAAGCGCGTGGGCGTCATCCTGCCCCCGGGCGCCGGCGGCACCATTGCCACGCTGAGCTGCCTGCTGGCCGGTGCCACCCCGGTGCTCATCAACTACGCTTCCTCCAAGGCCGCATTTGAAAGCACAGTGCGCCAGGCCGGGCTGAAGACCTTCATCACCGCCCGCAAGTTCATGCAGAAGCTGGATGCCTTCCCCTGGCCGCCGGAGGAGCAGCTCATCATCGTGGAAGACCTGCTGAAGAACCTGGACAAGAAGGCCCTCATTGCCAACGTGCTCATGGCCAAGGCCGCCCCGGCCGCCGTCATCTGCAAGATGTTCGATACCGATTCCCGCCGCAACAACGACGAGGCCGTGATGCTCTTCACCTCCGGTTCCAGCGGCGAGCCCAAGGGTGTGGTGCTCAGCCACCGCATGCTGCTGGCCAATGTGGCCCAGTGCGCCAGCCGCATACCGCTGGGCGATGAGAAGTTCCTGGCCAGTCTGCCGATTTTCCACAGCTTCGGTCTTACCGTGACCATGATGCTGCCGCTGCTCACCGGCTACAGCTACTGCGCCTACCCGAACCCCACGGATGCCCGCAACCTCTGCGAGCTCTGCAAGCGCTACAGCCTTACCGTGGTCTGCGCCACCCCCACCTTTGCCCGCGCCATGCTGCGCCGTGCGGATGCCGAGACCTTCAAGGCGGTGAACTACTTCATCGTGGGTGCAGAGAAGCTGCAGCCTGATCTGGAAAAGGAATTCAAGGAACGCTGCGGCGTGACCCTGCTGGAGGGCTACGGCCTCACGGAAGCCTCCCCGGTGTGTGCCGTGAACATGCCGAATGTGGAGATGATTCCCGGCTCCGCGTTCTATGTGCCGGGCCTTATCCCCCGCACCATCGGTGTGCCGCTGCCCGGTATTGCCGTGCGCATCACCGATGTGGACGATGACAGCCGCGAGCTGCCCCTCACCGAGCAGGGCATGATCTGGTTCAAGGGTGCCAACGTGTTCACCGGCTACGTCGGTAAGGCCGATATGAACTCCACCATCTTCAAGGATGGCTGGTTCAAGACCGGCGATATCGGCAAGATGGACCTCAACGGCTTCATCACCCTGGGTGGCCGCCTCTCCCGCTTCTCCAAGATTGGCGGTGAGATGGTGCCGCACGAAGGCGTGGAGCAGGTGCTCACCGATATCTTCGCCATCGACCCCACGGCGGAAGGCGGCGTGCAGATTGCCATCGCCGGCGTGACCGACGAGCAGAAGGGCGAGGCCCTGGTGCTCCTCTCCGCGCTGAAGGAACACCAGCGCAGCTCCGAGGAAAAGCAGATTCTGCAGAATGTGCGCACCGCCCTGGCCGAGCGCCAGATGCCCACCCTCTGGGCGCCCAAGTACATCGTCCCCGTGGAAGCCATCCCCGTGCTTCCCACCGGCAAGCTGGACCTGCGGTCCTGCAAGCTGCTGGCAGAAGAAGCCCTCGCTTCCCTGCTGTAATCAGAAAGCCCCCGCACCCCAGGTGCGGGGGCTTTTCGTTTTGCTGCGCCGCGGGCAGGCAGCCTGCGGCGAGTCATTTCCGGGCAGTACCCCCGCCCCCCAAAGTCTGAGTACACAGCCCGTGGAATTGGAATTACGAAGCGGGGGCCTCTAAAAACTCGAAACTAACCGACAAATTGATGTTTGTCGTTATCGGGGCACGGGACTTCAGTCCCGAAATAACGGTGCTTCCAATCGGGACTGAAGTCCCGTGCTCCGACAAGATTCATCGACAATTTAAATTGTCCATTGTACAGCCGAGTATGCCTTGCTGGATGCTTGCATGGGGGGTGCGCCGGCGCTATACTGTCCTTTGTGAAGCGCTTGTTCCTACTTCTTTTTCTGGCAGCTGCATGCCTGGCCCAGGCCTGGCAGCAGGTGAATGACAGAGTGCCCGAGCCCGCGCGGGAGTTCCGCGCCGCCTGGGTGGCCACCGTCTTCAACCTGGACTGGCCCAGCCGCGCCGGCCTGCCCGCCGGCGAACAGAAGGCAGAGCTGCTCCGCATCATCGAACAAGCCGCGCGCCTGCGGCTCAACGCCATCATCCTGCAGGTGCGCCCGAATGGCGATGCCGTGTACAAATCCAACCTGGAGCCCTGGAGCGGCTGGCTGAGCGGCCCCGGCCAGAACCCCGGCTATGACCCGCTGGCCTTCGCCATCGGCGAGGCGCACCGCCGCGGCATCGAGGTGCATGCGTGGTTCAACCCCTTCCGCGCCACGGTGAGCAGCCGCCCGGTGGGACGCGGACACGTGGCCCGCCGCCAGCCCGGCTGGTTGCTCAAAGCCGGCAGCACCACCATCCTGAACCCCGGCCAGCCCCAGGCCCGCGGGCATGTGCTGCGCGTCATCATGGATGTGGTGCGCCGCTACAATGTGGACGGCGTGCACCTGGATGACTACTTCTACCCCTACCCGCCGCACCACAATGTGCGGGATGGCCGCACCCCCGCCCAGCGCCGCGCTGCCATCGATACCTTTGTGCAGGAACTCTACCGCCAGGTGAAGGCCGTGAAGCCGCATGTGCGCGTGGGTATCAGCCCCTTCGGCATCTGGCAACCGGGGGTGCCGGAGAATGTGGAAGCCGGCATCAACGCCTACGAGGATCTGGCCTGCGATGCCCGCAAGTGGCTGGCCCGGGGCTGGGTGGATTACCTCTCACCCCAGCTCTACTGGCGCTGCGAGGGGCCGCAGAGCTTCCCCGCCCTCATGCGCTGGTGGAGCGGCATCAACCCCTCCCGCCCGGTCTGGCCCGGCATTGCCTCGGTGCGCATCGACAGCAAGGAAGACCCCGGCCGCAAAGCCTCCGAAATCGGCCGCCAGATCGGCTATTCCCGCTCCCTGGCCCGCCAGAGCTGCGGCCAGCTCTTCTGGAGCTGGAAATCCCTGGGCACCAACCGCGGCGGCATCCAGAAGGAACTGGCAAAATTCTACCGCACGGTGGCGCTGCCGCCGGCCATGCCCTGGTGCGGCAGCACCCGCCCCGCCGCCCCGCTGGTGCAGGCGCAGGACTCCGGCCGCGGCTGCACCGTCACCTGGCAGGGGCAGGCCCGCAAATGGGTGCTGCAGGTGGGCAGCAAAGGCCGCTGGTTCACCATGGATGTGCTCCCCGGAAACTGCAGCCGCATCACCATCCCCGCGCAGGTAGCCAACACGCTGGACCGCATCGCCATACGCCCCATTTCCCCCACCGGCGTGAGCGGCACCCCCGGAATTCTGGCCCGATAACACGATTTTTGGGCTAAAAATACCCCGGGAACTATAATTTAGGATTGAACTGTGCAACAGGGCTGATATAATATCGCCCGTTATGAGTACAGACGCAACCAAAGTCGAGCTTCCGAGCTCCGTAAGACGCTATGCCCTTTACCTGATGGTAATGGCTGGCCTTGGTGGTCTTCTGTATGGTATTGACGTAGGCGTGATTGCTGCCGCTCTGCCGTACATTGAAAAGACCTCTTCCTATACCCCGCAAGAACTGGCCATCGTGGTGGCCGCCGTTCTTTTCGGCTCCGTTCTTTCCTCCCTGTTCGCCGGCATGCTGGCTGAATGGCTGGGCCGCAAGAAGGTGATTATCCTCTCTGCCCTGCTCTTCACGCTGAGCATCCCCGTCATCTGCTTCTCCAATGGCGTGTTCGAGATGCTGATGGGCGGTCGTATTCTGCAGGGTGCCAGTGCCGGTCTCGTGGGTGTGGTGGTGCCCATGTACCTGGCTGAATGTCTGGATGCCAACTCCCGCGGCAAGGGTACCGGCATGTTCCAGTTTATGCTTACCGTGGGTCTGGTGTTCGCGGCCCTCATCGGTCTGGTGACCACCATGTGGGTGGGTGCTGCCGATGACCCCACCGTGACCGCCGAGAGCAAGACGATGGCCTGGCAGGTCATCTTCTGGTGCTCCGCTATCCCCGGTCTCATCCTCTTCTTCGGCGCCTTCAAGCTGAAGGAATCCCCCCGCTGGCTGTACCGCCGCGGTCAGCGCGAGCTGGCTCTCTGCTCCCTGGCCTCCAACAACGGTGATGCTGCCGCCAAGGAGATTCTGGACGAGATGATTGCTGCCGACGCTGCCGAGGAAGCCGCCAAGGCTGATATGGCCGAGGCCGCCAAGGGCGATTCCCTCCTCCAGCGCAAGTATGTGATTCCCTTCATCCTGGCCGTGGTGGTTCTGGCCTGCACGCAGGCTACCGGCATCAACTCCGTGCTGAACTACTCCGTGAAGATCTTCCAGCAGGCCGGTCTGCAGGGCGAAGTGGCCAACTGGGCTGACCTGGCCATCAAGATCACCAACATGGTGATGACCGTGGTGGCCGTGACCCTGGTGGACAAGAAGGGCCGTACCTTCCTCCTCAAGATGGGCACCTCCGGTATCATCGTGGGTCTTGCCGGTGTGGGTGCCATGTTCCTCACCGTGGAGAACAACCGCGTGGACGTGACCACCCAGGTGGCCGCTGCCGTGCAGGATAATTCCCTGAACATCTCCGCCGCCGATGCCGTGAAGGCCGCCGTGACCCCCGAGGTTCTGGCCGCTCACCCCGAGTTCATGCAGGGCGAATCCGTGGCCCCCGGCATGCAGCTGATTGTGACCTACACGCAGGGCACCTCCAGCATGCAGGACGTGGCTGAGGTTCGCGCCGATGGTGCTGCTGATGGTTCCGCCATTGCCATCGCTAAGAGCACCGCCCTGGCCCCCACCTTCATGGACAAGCTCTGCTTCTGGACCACCCCGCTGCCCGAAGGCGCCGTGAAGGAAGTGACCATCACCCGCGCTGAAATCGGCATGAAGCCCAACGCCGTGACCGGCTGGATCGTGACCGGCTTCTTCGTGGTGTTCATCTCCTTCTACGCAGCAGGCCCCGGCGTGTGCGTGTGGCTGGCCCTCTCCGAGCTCATGCCCACCCGCATCCGCGCCAACGGTATGGCCATTGCCCTGCTCATCAACCAGGGTGTGTCCACCACCATCGCAGGCACCTTCCTGCCCTGGGTGGGTTCCTCCGGTTACTCCACCGTATTCTTCTGGCTGGCTGGCTTCACGGTGATTTACTTCATCACTGCCGCCTTCTTCCTGCCGGAAACCAAGGGCCGCACCCTCGAGGAAATCGAGCAGTACTTCAAGACGGGCAAGATGCCCGAAAAGAACTAATCCACCAATTAGTCTTACCACTTTCACCGGCTCCCCCAACGCCGCTTCCGGGGGAGCCGCTTTGTTTTATTGCCCCGGCCATTAAAGAATATTGCTTTGTCAGAACGATAAATTGGGAACCTCTAAAAACTCTTTATTTTATCTAAATTGCATGGTATAATAGGGTTATGCGCTTTCCCGGGTTCTTTGATGAGGAGTTTAAATTAGAAAGAATTAGCACTTTAGGCGATCCTTTAGAACGTCTTAACCAGGTAGTAAACTGGGAAATCTTCTCGGAGATTCTGCTCGATGCCATGCAATCCAAAGAGCGCAAGGGGGCGGGA
>JAFSFD010000075.1 GCA_017435365.1 Akkermansia sp.
CAGCCCCGGTACCAGCGTGAGCCGCCCGGGCAGCTCCACGCGCCCGGCAGTGCGCCCGTCCACCAGCCGCCCCGGCACCAGTGCAAGCCGCCCGGGCAGCAGCTCCACGCGCCCGGCGGTGCGGCCGAGCGGCAGCAACCGTGGGGTGCGCCCGAATCGTTCATAATTGCTGGCCTTGAATAAGTAAGCTCTATTATTTAATTTCCGACGTGAAAAAGATATACAAATCCGCCTTGTTTGTCGGCGCAGCGGTGCTGCTAGCCTCCTGTGATACCCTCATCGGCCCCTATGGATACGGCTACGACAATGGACACAACCACGGTGACCACCACAATACCAGCGTTCATTCCGGCCGCTACGACAATGCCGGCGTGGCTATCTACGGCTACGAGAATGGCCGCCCGGTATATGGCTACACCCAGGTGGGCCGCCCGGTGCATGCGGTGAACCAGCTCTATTCCGGGTGCTATGTGCCCAGCTGGGGGCGCAGTTCTGCCCATGCTTATCCCTACGGCGTGCATTTCTCGTCCACCCCGCCCCGCTTGTACGATAACAGCAACATCGAGGCCGGCGATGCCGCTCCCCGCTACTATTAACCTGCGAGCTTCACCCTTATGTTCCCAGAACCGGATGACAATTACCGCCGCCGCTCCCGGAGCGGTTACCGCCGGGCGCCGATGTATTCCCGCATCACGATTATTCCCGGTATCCTCTACCTGAACCTCAGCCGCAGCGGCATTTCCCTGAGCTTCGGACAGAGCGGAGTAGGCCGAGCCTCTGTTAGTCAGCGTGGCGTGCGCCTCAATAAGAGCATCGGCGGTTTCAATATCGGCAAGACTTTCAGCTTCTCCTCCATCGCAAAACTCTTCGGCAGCAAAGGAAAACGCTGATAGCCCCGCAAACTGTGTTTCAAAAAGCCCGGCTGTTGCGCCGGGCTTTTTTTTGCCGGGGGGGCGGAGCGTGCCATTGGTGGTGATGCCGAAGCGGATGCGGGTGCCGCTGCCTTTCGCCTTCTGCTGAATGTAGGCGCAGCAGTGCTGGAGCAGGGGCCATTCCAGCAGGGGCTCACCGCCGAAAAAGGAAATATCCAGGTGGCGGTTGGTGTGCTGCGCTTCGGCCAGCGCCAGGTCAGCGCTTTCTCTGCCGTTTCGCGCGACATGGCGTGCGCGTATCCACGCTCTGCGTAGCAATAGCGGCAGCGCAGGTTGCAATCGTGCGTCAGGCTCAGGGTGAGCGTCAGGTTCCCCGGCATTTACTCCTGGTCCATATCCAACGTGTAAGGAACGTCGCCACCTAGTTTGACCGGCAGCTCAACCGGTTCTCCGCCCAGTTTGAGGGGCTCTTCCGGCGCGTCTGAAGGTTTGCAGCCTTCTGAACCGGGAATCTGTTGTTGATTTTCAGAGGGTGTGGGCTTTTGTTCATAAGGCACAACGCCCGGCACCTTCTGCTTATCGCACCCGGTGAACACAGCGCCTGCCATAGCCACGAGCGTGGGGTAGAGCGGGCCTGATTTGCTGATTGTGGGTATGATTTTCATGGTGTTGGGTGAGAGATGAAACTATTCCTTGTAGAACTTGTTGAGGATGAGGGCGAGGGCGCCGTCGCCGGTCACGTTGCAGGCGGTGCCGAAGTTATCCATGGTGATGTAGAGGGCAATCATGAGCGCCTGCTCCTGCTCGCCGAAGCCTAGCATGGATTGCAGTACACCCAGCGCAGCCATGATGGCACCGCCTGGCACGCCCGGTGCGGCGACCATGACTACCCCCAGCATGAGGATGAAGCCGGCCATGTGACTGAATTCCACCGGGGTGCCCTGCATCATCATGAGGGCGCAGGCGCAGGCTACAATCTTGAGCGTGCTGCCGGAGAGGTGGATGGTGGCGCAGAGCGGCACCACGAAGCCGGCCAGGTTCGGGTTCACCCCGTTGCTGATGCTCTGGCGGAGGGTGACGGGAATGGTCGCTGCGCTGGATTGGGTGCCCAGGGCGGTGATATAGGCCGGGAACATGCGGAAGAGCAGCCCCAGAGGATTGCGCCGGGTGATGAGCCCCGCAATGCCGTACTGCAACAGCAGCACTGCGATATGCAGCAGGAAGATGATGCCGATAATCTTGATAAAGGTGGCGATGATGGCCGCTGCCTGCCCGGAGTAGGCCATGTTCAGTGCGATGCCGAAGATGAAGAGCGGCAGCAGCGGGATGATGAGCCGCCCGATGGTGCGGTAGATGATTTCTCGGAAGTCATTGAAGGCCCCGTGCAGCACGCCGCCATTCATCTGCGCCATGCCCAGCCCCAGCATAAAGGCCAGCACCAGCGCCGGCATGACTCCCATGATGGGCTCGATGTCGATGGTGAAATAGGCCGTGGCTTCATTTCCCGCAGCTACTTCAGTTGCTGCACTGGGCGTGATGAGGGCGGGAAAGGTAGTGATGGCGGTGCAGTAGGAGGCAAAGCCGGAGATGATGGTGGCGGTGTAGGCCAGGGCTACCGTGGCCAGCAGCAGCTTCCCTGCTTTCTTGCCTATATCTGCAATGGCCGGCGCTACCAGCCCCAGAATAAGCAGGGGAATGATGAAACCCAGCAGCTGGCTGAACAGCCCGTTGAAGGTGACGAAGGTGCGCACCACTTTCAGCGGCAGTACCCCGCCCAGCAGGGAACCCAGCACCATGGCTATGATAATGCGCCCGACAAGGCCTAACCTGAACTTTTTCATACAAGGTTAACACTACCATAGCTCTGCTGCCGCTGCAAGCTATTTTTGTGATGTCTTTTCCTGGGAATCCTCCCGCCTCGGAACCGATGGCTCCTGCTTTTTTCATCGATTTTCAATCCTCCAGAATATTTCTGGGGGCAGCGCGGAGGATGCCGGTGCACGAGATAGTATCGCCCACGGTGGGGGTGTAGCTACCGGTTACTTCTCCGGCGAGGTAGACGCAGAGCCGGTCTGTTTCACGCGCTGCATCGAAGGTGACTTCCGCAACGGTGATGGGGCGCTCGCAGACTTTCAGTTCGTGCAGCGCACAGATGCGCCCGGTGAGATTGGTGAAGGGACTGCGGCCGGCCTGGGTGATGCGGGGCTCCGCTGCCTCTCCGGTCGGTCGGCAGGTTTCGGCTACGAGGCTGAGTGACCAGTCGTAGCTGTGACCATCGGGCACATATTCCGGGATGACCAGGGCATCCAGACAGGAGGCGTGGAGTACCAGCCCGCTGCGGGAGCGCAGCTCAACGAGGCAGATGTGATCAAGGAATGAGCGGGAGACAAGCCTCAGCGGGCAGTGGGTGATTTCCTCATGGTAGAACATCGGGCGCACCAGCACGGGGGCTTTTCCGTTTTCCGAGTACATGAGGTTGAAAATGGTATGCGCGGTCTCCACCTGCAGAACGGAATAGGGTGGGCGGGGTTCCCTCCATTCATTATCCGGGCTGGTGCCGGTGACCCGGAAGCGCGCCTTGCTCCCCACGCTGAGCAGGAAAGGAATGATGATGCACGACAGCTTGAATACATGAGCCCCACCCAGCAGCGGGGCATAGTAGCTGATATGGCGCCGCATGGAAAAGGGCAGGAACTGCTCGGCGGCTTCGCTTTCTATCCATGTTTTGCCGCGGCGGATGCGTACGGGAAGCAGCAGCTTCAGCTCGTTTTCTCCGGAAATGAAAAGTGTCGCGGCGTAGGCGTCATCCTGACCGCAGTGCTGCTGACAGTATTCGCATTGCTCCTGGCTGAGATGAGCGATGCGCATGACGCTGCTGGCTACCTCCGGCATGTAAATGCAGCAGCGGCGGTTGTGGCGCCTCGCTGCGTAATCCGGCGCATAGGGTGAGCTGTCTTCTGAGCGTATGGCCCGCACAGCATCGAATCCCTGCGCTTCCAGAGCCCGGATGATTTCCCGGCGGTGACGGAAGCGGCAATAATCGCGGAATGCAGGTTCGCTGTAGTCCCCATCCGGCAGGGTGCAGAGTATGGGGGTGCGGTATAGTTGCGAATGGCTCATTTCTGGCGAGACGGTGTGAGAAGAGAGAGGAGAACGGCGCGCATTCTACCACTTTGCTCCCCGGTTATTCAAGAAAATAGTTAATAAAATTAAAGTTTGTAAAAAATAACATGAAAAAAGTGCCGGTTCTGTCACCATTTGCAGGCATTTGGGTGCATATGCGCCTTCCGAGCCAAACTTTTGGATTTACATCCCGCGTGCAATATGGTAAACATATACCGCTATGGACTTAGAGCAACGAGAAATAAGTGCAGAAACGATTTCCCCGTACTTTGAGCAGTACTTTGGCCACAAGCCCGCTGTTGTCGCCGCTTCTCCCGGTCGTGTGAACCTCATTGGTGAGCATACGGATTACAACAATGGATTTGTGCTGCCTATGGCGCTCAATAATATTAATGTGATTGCTGTTGCCCCCTCTCCCACCGGCAAGCACCGCTGGATTGGTGCCCTGGGTGAGGCGATGATTGAGATTGACCCGGCAGAGGTGACCAAGCCTGGTGATCCCTTCTGGAGCAATTATGTGCGTGGTGTCATCTGCATGCTGGAACGCCGCGGCATCAAGGTGCCTGCTGTGGATATGCTGATTGATTCCAACGTGCCGCGCGGTGGTGGCCTTTCCTCCAGCGCAGCGTTCGAGGTGTCCGCCTGTACGGCGCTGGCCGCCCTCTGCGGGGCTGAGGTGACGCCCACGGAGCGCGCCCTTATCGGTCAGGCTACGGAGCACGAGTTCGTGAACGTGCCCTGCGGCATTATGGATCAGTTCATCTCTGCCAATGGCCGCAAGGATCACGCCCTCATGCTGGATTGCAAGGACCTTTCCTACAATCTCATCCCCATGACTGACCCCGCGGTGAGCGTGCTGGTCATCGATTCCGCCGTGAAGCACTCCCTGGCTGATGGTGGCTATGCTGCCCGCCGCAAGAACTGCGAGGACGCCTGCGCCATTCTCGGCGTGCCCTCCCTGCGCGAGGCCACACTGGAGATGCTGGAGGAGAAGAAGAGCGAGCTGGGCGACCTCTGCTACCGCCGCTCCCGCCATGTGATTGGCGAGAACCTGCGCGTTGCTGCATTTGCTGAGGCTGTGCATAAGGCCGACTGGGACGCCGCCGGCGTGGCTATGCGCGCCTCTCACGCTTCCCTGAAGGACGATTTCGAAGTCTCCTGCGCCGAGGTGGATACCCTCGTTTCCCTGGCCGACACGATTCCCTCCGCTGCTGCCGTGTACGGCGCCCGCATGACGGGTGGTGGTTTCGGCGGCTGCATCGTGGCCCTGGTCAAGAGCGAGGCCGTGCAGCAGGTGGCTGAGGAAATGATTGAGGCCTACCGCAATGCCCTGGGCATCGAGACGGATTACCTCATCACCCGCCCGGGCGAAGGTGCCCGCGTGCTTTATCAGGCTTAATCAACAATAGAATATCTTATGAAACACATCATGACAATGCTGGGCGCTCTGGCGCTCATGAGCGGCACCGCCCTGGCTCAGGATGCGGCTGCTGCCCCCGCGCAGGACGTGCTTCCCCTCTGGGAAATGATTGTCTTTTGCGTGGTTGTAGTGGGCGTTATCGGCCTGGGTATCTGGAAATCCGGTGATTCCGGAGAATCCACCGAAGAGAAGAAGGAAAAAGGCGCAGCCGATTACTTCCTGGCCGGCCGCGGCCTGAGCTGGTGGCTGGTGGGCTTCTCCCTGCTGGCAGCCAATATCTCCACGGAGCAGTTCGTGGGCATGAGCGGTCAGTCTGCCGACTGGCTGGGCCTGGCCATCGCCGGTTATGAATGGCTGGCGGCCATCGTGCTGGTCATCGTGGCCTTCACCTTCCTGCCCATGCTGCTGAAGCGCGGTGTATTCACCATTCCCCAGTTCCTGGAGGAGCGCTACAACGGCGTGGCCCGTGTGATTATGGCCCTGGTGAACCTGCTCATCCTGGTGGGTGTGCCCACCGCCGCCGTGATTTACGCCGGCGCCAGCGTGGTTTCCGTGTACTTTGACCTCTCCGTGCCGACCGGCTGCCTCATCATCGCCGGCGCCGCCACGGTGTATGTGTATGTGGGTGGTCTGAAGGCCTGTGCCTGGACTGACCTCATCTGGGGTGCCGCCCTCATCGTGGGTGGCGGTGTGGTGGCCTACTTCGCCATCATGGCCCTGGGTGCCTATCCGACTGTGCCCGAGAGTGTGGTGGCCACCGCTACCACCACCGCCAACACCGGTGCTGATGCCCTGGCTTCCACCGGTTCCCAGTTCTGCGACGGCCTGAGCCGCATGATAAACCTGAACGCCGGTGATGTGGAAGGCGCCACCAACGGTATCGGCGGCAAGCTGCACATGATGCGCGAAAAGAGCGACCCCGTGATGCCCTGGACCGTGTACCTGCTGGGGCTGTGGATTCCCAACTTCTTCTACTGGGGCCTCAACCAGTACATCATGCAGCGCACCCTGGCTTCCAAGAGCCTGGAGGAAGGCCAGCTGGGTATCGTGTTCGCTGCTTTCCTGAAGCTGCTCATCCCCTTCGTGGTAATTATCCCCGGTATCCTGGCCTACAACCTGTTCCGTGGTGACCTGGCCGCCAAGGCTGATTCCAACTCCGCCGCCATTGTGCAGGCCGCCGAGGCAACCGGCAAGAAGGTCATTTACGACATCGCCGCCAGCCGTCTGGTGCGCGAGGACGCTACCGCTTCCTCCGTGGATTACCTCAAGAAGAACCTGACCAACGTGGGCGCTGTCGACCAGGTGCCCGCCCTCGAGGCCAAGGCTGCCGAGCTGGCTGCCATCCCCGCCAAGGATGTGGCCGCCCGCACCGCCAAGGCCGGCGAGATTCTCGCCATCGACAAGGCCGCCACCGGTGCAGCCCGTTCCAACACCACGGAATACACCGTGACCACCACCATGGCCGCCTATCAGTATGACTACGCCTTTGCCACCCTGCTGCGCAAGTTGCTGCCGGGCACCGGCTGGGCCTGGTTCGTGCTGGCTGCGCTCTTTGGTGCAGTGGTGAGCTCCCTGGCTTCCATGCTCAACTCCGCCTCCACCCTCTTCACCATGGACCTGTACAACAAGTCCAGGGAAGTGGCCACCGGCAAGCCTGCTTCCGATAAGCAGCTCGTGGCTGTGGGTAAGGTGGCCGTGCTGGTCTGCGCCGTGATTGCCACGGTTGTGGCTCCCTTCCTGGATAACCCCGCCTTCGGTGGTATCTTCACCTTCATCCAGGAGTTCCAGGGCTTCCTGAGCCCGGGCGTGCTGGCTGTGTTCCTCTTCGGCTTCTTCGTGCCCAAGTGCCCCCGCGTGTTCGGCTGGCTGGGTATCGTGATTGGCGCCGTGGCCTATGCCTCCTTCAAGTGGGTGGCGTTCCTCGGCTGCACCGATTCTTCCTTCCTCAACCGCATGGGCTACTCCCTCATCGTGGTCTGCGTGGTGGGCCTCATCCTCACCATCGTGAACCATATCAAGGGGGGCGAAGCTGTGGTGCTTGAGGATAAGGGCATCATCGAGATGAAGACCTCCGGCCGCGCCAAGGCTTTCGGCTGGGCTGTCATCGCCGCCACGGTCGCGCTGTATATCCTCTTCTGGTAAAAATATCCGCCAGAATGATTTTTCCCCCGCATTCTGCAACGAATGCGGGGGATTTCTTTACGATGCGTCAGCTCCTGTGCATGGCCCGGTAGTTACCCCACCCATGCCGGATACCCGTTCATGTCGTTTTTCTTCCGCGCGGGTGAAAAGTCTGGTGCAGGGAAACGAGCCGTTTCTGGTCCACGTGGGTATAGACCTGGGTGGTGGAGAGGCTGGCGTGGCCGAGCATATCCTGAATCACGCGCAGGTCGGCGCCGTTTTCCAGCAGGTGGGTGGCAAAGGAATGGCGCAGGATGTGCGGGTACACGTTTTCCGACAGCCCGGCGGCCCGGGCTCGTTCTT
This sequence comes from Akkermansia sp., assembly GCA_017435365.1. Taxonomy (GTDB): domain Bacteria; phylum Verrucomicrobiota; class Verrucomicrobiia; order Verrucomicrobiales; family Akkermansiaceae; genus Akkermansia. The sequence goes on from JAFSFD010000075.1 coordinate 7,900, forward strand.
TGATGATTTGCAGAACCCGGTCGCGGGTGAGCTTTTCTCCGCGATTCGAGAGGAATAGAGTGTTGCCGGGGCGGCGCCCGTTGCGCAGTAGTCCAGGTCGCCCGTGTTCCAGGTAACTGCGCAGGGCCCTGGCTGCTACGCCGCCCAGGGGAACATAGCGGGTTTTGTTTCCCTTTCCGGTGATGCGCAGGAAGTTCTCCTCCCAATCCACCTGGTCGGCCCTCAGATTCACCAGTTCGCTTACGCGCAGGCCACTGCCGTATATCATTTCCAGAATGGCGCGGTCGCGCGAGCCATAGGGCAGGTCGGCGGGGTCGATGCTTTGCAGCAGTGTATTCACTTCATCTGCCCGCAGGGTTTCCGGAAGCCGGTTACCCGCCTTGCCGCATTCCAGCAGGGCTGCGGGGTTGGTGGGTATTTCCTTTTCCCTGGCCAGAAAGCGGAAAAACTGCCGCAGATGCACCATGGCCACCCGGCAGGAGGACGCTGCCAGCCCGCATTCGCTGCGCAGCCAGCGGTGGTACGAGGCGAGCAGGGGCTCGTCCACGATGTCCGGGGTGTACCCATGCCCGGCGCACCAGTCGGCAAAGCGCTCCAGGCTGCGCTGCACAGAAAGCCGGTAATTCACACTGAGCCCCCGCTCTGCTGCCAGGTACAGCAGAAAACGCTCAATCAGGCTGGGCAGGGGAGCCCCCATTGTTACTCACCAGCACCGCCGGCGGGTTCCGGCAGCTCTGCGGTGGGAGTGGGAAGTCCACCATCGTCCTCCGTGGCGGGGGCTTTTTCCAGCTCCTTGCGGCGGGCTTCGAACTCGTCCGTCTTCTGGGACTTCTTGCTCACGACCAGCACGGCGCGGCCTGTGTCATTGGTCATGATAGTCTGCTCACCGTCCTGGGGTGCTTCATCTCCCCAGCTGCCGACGGGTGGTAATTCGCCCATGGGCAGTAAATCTCCGCTGGCAGAGGATACGAGCTTGACCGGATTCACGAAATCTGTTTCGCGCAGGAATCCCTTGCTGCCATCTTCAATCTCTACAAAGTAGTACAGGCCCTCGCAGGAGATGATTCTGGCCGTGGCGGTATCGACCATACGCCCCTTTGCTCCTTCGTAATAATCGGGGTTGCGGTTGAAAAGGTAGGCTTTACCCTGTTGCACGTCGAGTGTCTCGCCATCGGCGTACAGACCTTCCTTCACGTATTTTGCCCTGGCTTCAGCCCGCACAGCCTCCATGCCGGGCGGATCCAGCGGAGAGGGTTCCTGCAGGTAGATGGGCATATACTCCCCCGGGGTGGTGAGTGAGTCTAGCACACCACAGGAACTCAGCAGGGCAGCGCTGAGAAAAGAAAGGGTAAACAGGCGTTTCATGCGTGCATGATAGCATGTTTGCCATCTGTTGGCAAGAGCAAGACGCGATAATTTACGCGCCCATCAGTGCCTCCCGGTTCACAAAGAATACTGCGCCCAGTACACACAGAAAGGCCCACAGGTAATCCCATTTCCACTGCTCACCCATGTACAGCAGCATGAAGGGTACAAAGATGCTCAGTGTGAGGGCTTCCTGCATGATCTTGAGCTGTGCGAGGGAAAGCCCGTAGGCTCGCCCCAGGTGATTTGCCGGCACCATGAAACAGTATTCCAGAAAAGCAAGTCCCCAGCTCATCAGTATCAGCTGCCACATGGGTGTCACCGTCCCTTCCCCCGGTTTGCGCAGAAAACCATACCAGGCAAAGGTCATCACGACATTGCTCATAAACAACAGGCAGATTGATAATGCAAGCTTGTACATGCGGGCAATAAAATAGTCCTGCGCTCCCACCTTGTCAAGACTTTAGCAAAAAACACCGCCCCGCAGCGCCGGGCGGTGTGTGAAAAAATGCCTTCCGGGGCCTCATCTGGCCAGCAGGAACAGCCCGGTGCGCGAATTTTCCTGAGGCAGGTGAATCAGAATGAGCCCGTTCAGCCCGTCCATGCCCAGAATCGAGGGTTCACCTGTCGAGCCAAGGATGGGAGTAACACCCCTGGCTGCCACTCCAGGCCCCAGTTCAATATCACCGGGCTTACCCTCCAGCACCTTGATACCCTTGCGGTTGTCGATGTCGCCTATCTGGGCTCCGATTTCTGTGCCGGCTCCGGGAGCCCACAATTCTTTCGGGACGCGGGTGACGCTGCTGCCGGTGTCCAGAAGCATGGGGATGGTTTTACCTCCGCAGAGCCCCTGAACAATGATGCGTCCCTTGCCATCGGGCACCGCGTGCAGAGGAACCAGTTCCTTCCCGGCCGGGCTTCCCCAATACAGCTCACCGCTCTTCAGGTCAAAGGTGAACGGAATATGGCTCAGTATATCCATGCCCAGAATGCCATCAACCGGTTCTGCCATCATGCTGCGCACGGCTTCCAGATTCATCACCATCACCGGGTGGCCGATGGATTCCGCCGGGCCTGCATGCATGGTTGCCCGCAGTAGCTTCGGCCGCTGGGCGGAGTTGCCTTTGAATTGTATATGGCTGGTATCAATCCACTGGGCATTCGGCACCCGGGCGGCACTTTCTGTGTGCAGCACGGTGTGTGTGGCGCCGGTGTCCAGCATCATACGCATCGGGGTGCCGTTAATCAGGCAGGTGACCAGTACTTGCTTGCAGCGGGCGTCCCGGTTCATTTTCATGAGATCCACTGCAGGCGCCTGTGCCACGGGGGCTTCGCCCATTGCCGGTGCCACGAGGCCGGCTGAAAGCAGTGCATACATTGCACAAAGTGTATTCATGCTCTGATTCTAGTGATTTTGCACAGGCTTGTCAACATGATTTTCGGAGCCGAAAAACAGCTGTTATAAGTCGTGATAACGCGGTTTTGACTTGCACACCGCTGTGGGCCACGGTACAATAGCTGCGTATGACGAAACATGCCTTTCTAGCATTGACGGTTGCGATTCCCGCTCTCGCGACTGAGTTCCCGCCGACTATCCCGGCTGGCCCTGTTGAGTACAGCTCTGTAAGTTACGATACTTCCTACAATAATTACGATGCGTACGCACCGGCTGCATATGCCCCTGCGGCACCGGCTCCCATGCCGGTGGCAAGCTCTGACCGCCGCGGCTATGTGAATCTGAATGTCTACACCGCCGATTATCAGGTGCGCGGCATGGGGGTGAAGGATAGCCTGAGCAAGTATGGCACTTCTTCCCTGAGTGCTTCCTATACCCTGCCGAATCGCAATCTGCTGGGCATGGGGCTCCATCAGCGCATCAGCGGAGAATATGGCGTCATCTGGGATGCTTCCTGCCCGCTGGGCGATACCCCCACAGCCCGCCTGAGCTATGCCTTGGGTAAGGAGATCTTCCCCAACCTCGTGGCGGAAATCGGCTACACTTTCCGCCACGGTGGCCTGGAGGGCTTCATGGCCCGCAATTTTGACGGCGCTTCCCACCGCGCTACGCAGGAAATCGTGGCCTCGCTGGTGTACAATGATTATCAGAAAGGCTTTTTCGGCAAACTTGAGGCCGGGGCCGGGTTCTATGGCCTTACCGGGTTGTATTTTGATGTGGAGGCCGGTTACCGCTTCACGGATGTGATGGTGCGTGGTAATGTGGGCGCCGACCTGGAGCTTTCCTTTGGTGTGGCTCCGTCGCACGGCTACTGGGGCAGCGATGTGGAGGGGGTGGATGCCTACCGCATCCGGGCGGCTCTCCTGCCGTACACCCAGACCGGTAGTTTCGGCCGCGATGCCCGTGCCTATGTCAAACCCTGGGTGCAGTGCTCCTGGAGCGGCTCCAATGCCGCCAAGATTGACCGGGCTGCGGATGGCGCTGGTCCTGTTGACCACTTCCAGATTACCGTGGGTGTGGACTGCGGACTCAACTTCTGATAAAAAAAGCTTGCATAGGGCGTTCTACTCGTGTAGAATGCCCCCGCAATCCGCCGGATTAGCTCAGTGGTAGAGCACCCGATTTGTAATCGGACGGTCGTCAGTTCGACCCTGACATCCGGCTCTTGGGGCCGCTTCACCAAAGGTGGAGCGGCCTTAATGCTTTGATGAAAGAGCATTATGGAAGAGGTTTATACATTTACTCAAGGGGTGACAGCTGCGACTCCGTGGCTGCTGCCGCTGTTTTTCGGCCTGTTCGGGGCCTGTGTGGGGTCCTTTCTGAATGTGGTGATATACCGCATGCCGCGTGGGTTGAGCGTGAATGAACCCCGGCGCTCCTTCTGCCCTCAGTGCAAGGCGCCGATTCCCTGGTATCTGAATCTGCCGGTGCTCAGTTACCTCATGCTGCGCGGGCGAACGGCCTGCTGCGGCAGGCATTACACCGCGCGCTACTGCGTGGTGGAGCTGGTGTGCGCCTTGCTTTTTGCGGCTATTGCCTGGTATTTCTGCACGGATGACATCATCACCCAGGTGCTGCTCTGCGTGTGGGTGGCGGCCATGCTGGCCTGTTTCTGCATCGATTGGGAGCAGATGGTGGTTCTCCCTTCTCTTACCCTGATTGCCGCAGCAGCGGGTGTGGGTGTTTCCTTGCTTTCCCCTTGGTTCAGCGGGGAGGGGATTGAGCCGCTGCAGGGGCTGATGAGCAGCCTCAGCGGCGCGTTTGGCGGTTTCCTGCTGTTCCGCCTGGTGGCCTTGACCGGCAAATTCTTTTTTGGCCGCAGGCAGCAGGCGTTTGATGCGCCGCAGGAGTGGCTGCTGCGCCAGGCTGCCGATGGCGAGGATGTGGAGCTGCTTGTCGGCGGCGAGCGGCTGCTGTGGAGTGATTTGTTCATGGAAAGCAGCAATCGCTTTACCCTGTTGGCGGGCACAGAGAGCTCGCATGAGTCCGGGGCAGGGGAATTGGTGTTTACTGTGGATTCTCTCACCCTGCCGGACGGCACAAAACTCTCCCTGGAGGAGCACGATGAACTGCGCGGCACCTGCCGCGGCTATGCTGCCCGCAAGGAAGCCATGGGCAGTGGTGATGCCTGGCTCGCGCTGGCTATCGGGGCGCTCTGCGGCTGGCAGGGCGTGGTGTTTGCCCTGGTGGGTGGCAGTTTCATCGGTATCGGGGCTGCGGTTGTGGCACGTATCGGACGCGGCACCCCCATGCCTTTCGGTCCGGCTCTCATAGCGGCGGCCTGCATCTGGCTTTTCTGGGGCACAGAGCTGGCTGCTGCCTACCAGGGGTGGCTTGAAACATTAATCTGGTGATTCGCGAGCATGGCACTACCTGATTTCAATACGTTCCCGCTGTATCTGGCCCCCATGGCCGGGGTGACTGACCCCATCTTCCGCACCTTGTGCAAGGAGGAGGGAGCGGATGTGATGGTGACCGAGTTTGTCTCGGCCGAAGGCGTGCTGCAGGCCTGGGAGCGCAACCGCCGCTATGTGGAGTTCGAGGACGCTCACCGCCCGCTGGGAATTCAGATTTTCGGCTCTGTGCCGGAGCATTGCGCCGCCGCCGCCCGTATCATTGTGGATGCCATGCACCCGGATTTCCTGGATATCAATGCAGGCTGCCCGGTGCCCAAGGTGGTGGGTAAGAATGGCGGTTCCTCCCTGCTCAAGGATTTGCCCCTGTTGCAGCGCATGGCGGCTGCCGTGGTGCAGGAGCTGGGGAATGATTGCCCGGTGACCACTAAAATCCGCATCGGCTGGGATATGGAGCATATCTGCGCCCCGGAAGCGGTGCTCCGTCTGCAGGATGCCGGGGTGCAGGCCATCGCCATCCACGGCCGCACCCGCTCCCAGCAGTATGGCGGCAGGGCAGACTGGGAGATGATTGACCACTGCGCCCGCCTGGTCAGCATCCCCGTCATCGGCAATGGGGATATCTGCACCCCGCAGGATGTGCAGCGCGTCCGTGAAACGACTGCGGTTTCTGCCGTCATGATTGGCCGCGCCGCCATGAATGCCCCCTGGCTTTTCCGCCAGGCAAAGGAATACCTGCGCACCGGTTGCGTGCCGGAGCCCCCCAGCCCGCAGGAACGCATCGCTTTCATGCTGCGCCACACCCGCATGGCACTGGAAAGCCGGCACTACGGCGATGAACTCGTCACAATGCGAGCCATGCGCTCCCGCCTGCTGGCCTATGCCAAGGGGATTCCCGGCACCAAAGCAATGAGGCCACAGCTTTCGCGTGTGGCCTCGTATGATGAGCTCTGTGCCATCCTGGCACCGCTTACATCTTGAACTGCTCGCCGAGGTAAATCTTGCGGGTCTTGGGGTCGTTGGCGATTTCCTCTGCGTTACCTTCCTTGATGACCTTGCCCTCGAAGAGGATGTAGGCGCGGTCTACGATGCCCAGGGTTTCGCGCACGTTGTGGTCGGTGATGAGGATGGAGAGGCCGTCCGTCTCACGCAGGGAGGCCACGATGTGCTGGATGTCCTGCACGGCAATGGGATCCACACCGGCGAAAGGCTCGTCCAGCATGAGCAGCTTCGGGTTGGCGGCCAGGGCTCGCGCGATGGTCAGGCGGCGTTTCTCGCCGCCTGAGAGCTGGATGGACTGGCTCTTGCGCAGGCGGGTGATGTTGAAACGCTCCAGCAGCTCATCGCACTTCTCTTTCTTTTCCTTGCGGGTCAGGTCAGAGCGTGTTTCAAGGATGGCCATCAGGTTGTCATTCACCGAGAGTTTGCGGAAGATGGATTCTTCCTGCGGCAGATAGCCCATGCCCAGGCGCGCGCGCAGGTGCATCGGCAGGCCGGAAACATCCTTCCCGCAGAAATCCACTGTGCCGGTATCCGGGCGTACCAGACCAGCCACCATGTAGAATGAGGTGGTCTTGCCGGCGCCATTCGGCCCCAGCAGGCCCACGATTTCGCCGGCATGCACGGTGATGTTCACATTGCTTACCACCTGGCGTTCGCCGTATGATTTGCAGAGTCCGTTTGCTTTGAGGAGAACTTCCATAATTATTTCTTACTCTTCTTGTTTTGCGGGGTGTCCAGTTGCTGGCGCACATTGGAGGCGTGCGTCTTGTGGCTGCTACCCGTGATTTTTACGTTGTTTCTGGAATCGATGCTGATGGCGGCACCCTTGCCGGTGATGATGTGGGTGTTGTTCGCATCGCTCAGTGTGACGCGCTTGCCGCTGAGCACTTTCAGGCCCGTGGAGGAATCAATCTTCAAATGGTCACCGGTGGCGCGCATCAGGCGGCCGGAGCTGTCCTTGCCGGCAATGGCCACGTTTCCGGCGGCGGTGGCATATTTCATGCCGCCCATTGCGGCGCTCTTGCCCGCACCTTCCGGCTCCATGACGATATGAACCGGTCCGGTGCATTGCATGGAGCCTTGCTCTGTGCGCAGTGTGCAGCCGGAGTCGGTCGTAGCTTCCTGAATGCCGGTGTAATCGAATTGGAAGCGTCCGAATCCTTTCTTACCGGGGGTGGGCTCTTTCCTTTCCTTGCCGGAGGAAGCCAGCTTGGCGCTCAGACTGGAATTGGTGGTCAGAATGACGGTTGGCGCATGCAGTTCGGTAGAACTACCGGTCTCCAGGCGGTCCTCGGCGCGAATCAGCCGCACATAGTCCCGACATCTCGCCGTGGTGGTGCCGTCTTTGTTCACCATGGTGGCGTCAATCGTGTCGCCATTAAGTTTCAGGTCGCCATTAGCCAGCAGCTGCATGGTGGCTGCCTGGCCCGCTGCCGGGGTGGCTACGATGCGGTTGCCTTCGTACAGCGCAATGAGCGGTTCTCCCGGTTCACCGGTCAGCAGGGTTTCGCCGGTCTCCAGGTCGGTTTCAGCAATGGCGGCTTTCAGCTCGCCGATGCATTTGCGCGTGCCGGGTTCGAATCGGTGGGCCACCACGTTGCCTGTGGCCTTGGCGCGCGCTACGTCCCCGTAGCGGGTAATCGCCAGATTCGGCATGCCGGATTTCTGCTCAGGTTCCACGGCTCCTTCTTTGGGTGAAAGCACCAGCTGGGCAGGGCCCGTGCAGCTGAAATCCATCTCATCATCCTGCATGAAAATACCTTTTTCTGTAGTGATGATGCCGGTGTCGGCCTTGAAGATGACGTGGGCATTCGCCTTGAAATTGCCGCTCAGCATCTGTCCCGGCGTGCCGCTTGCGCGTTCGTATGTGCCGTGGATGTCCTTGCCTCGCAGCTCAATATCGCCATTGGCCAGCAGGTGCAGCCCTTCATCGGCATGCACGTCAAACTGCCCGTAGGCCAGGCGGCATCTGGAGCCTTCCAGGGAGCATTCTCCCGTCTCGCCGTAGTAAGTGAGTGTATCGCCCTCTGCCCGCATGGCGGGGCGCTCATCTTTTGCCACCCCTGTGAGCACTACCTGCCCCTTGGCGGTGGCGGTGGAGATGCCGTTGAAACGCAGCCCGGTGAATTGGCTCATGAACCCTTCTTTTTCTTTGGCCTGTGTTTCTGCCGGTTTAAGCACGACTCCCAGTGATTCGGTGCAGGTGAGGGTGCCGTCCGGGTGGGTGAAGGCAGAGTTGCCGGGGGCGTGCAGGGTGTGCGTGGCAGCGTGGTAGAAGACCGGGCCCCCCTTGGTGTTCAGGGTGGCTACTCCGCCGTTCTTATCGACCATGCGCAGGTCAATGATGCTGCCTTCCAGCAGGATGTTGCCCTGCGGGTCGGCCAGAATCCGTGCCGGTGCATCGCTTGCAGGCGTAATGCGCACGTGGTTTTCCCCCTGTTGCATGTAGATATCTTCCCCTGCTGCCGGTGCATAGAGCAGAATGGCATTGTTGATCGTATCGGCAATGGCGCTGTGGGTGTTGATCTGCGCCGGCTCTGTTGCAGGCGCGGCTTCCTGCGCTGCATCCGGGGTGGGTTGTGCTTCTGCTTCCGCCTTCGCTGTTGCCGCCTCGGTTTTTGTGGCTGCTTCTTCAGCAGAGGCTGCCGGGATTTCTGTCACTTCTGTCAGTGAGTCGGCTTCCTGTGGTTCCGGCTCAGGTGTCTCCTTTGAATCGTCAGTAAGGTTCAGCAGGTGGATTTGAAGTTGTTCTGCTGCATTCAGGTGCGCGCGGGCATCGCGGAGTCGCACATTGCCAAGGTAGATGATGCGGGAATTGGCGGTGTCGAAGAGCAGGCCTCTGTCGGCCACCGCCACGGTATCCTCCGTTTCGGGAATTTCAGCGGTGGTAGTCGGGGAGCTCATATCCACTCCAAGGGCATTCAGTTCCTCACGAACCTGCGCAAGGTTGCCCTGCCAGTTGTCTGCCTGCTGGCGCGCGGCGGCTATTTCGGCCGAGTAATCTGCGGGCGTTGCGGCACACAGAACCGGTATGCTCAGGGCTGCGATGACGGAGGCCTTAATCATTTCTTCTCCTCTTTCTTCTTATTGTACAGCCCGGATGAAACCGTGGTAATCACCGGCCCGCTCAGAAACCCTTTGCTGGTGGAGGTGTTGAACACGACCCCCTGGCCCCTGGCTGAGAAGCGCGGGTCTTTCACTTCCGCTGTGCCGGTGGTGCGGGCTGTCTTCGTGGCAAAGCTGTAGGTGACGCTGTCTGTGCGCACGTCGGTCTGGTTCTTGCCTTCTCCGTAGAGGGATGCGGTCAGCTTTTCCAGTACCACGTTTTTAGTGTCCTTTACGATGAGGCGATCGGCGGTGAGCAAGGCCCTGACCCGGTGCTTTTCATACCGGGGAATGGAGATGCCTTCCACTACCGTGCCTACCGGCATGAACTGAAGCGCGGGAAATTCTGAATCCGCCACGGCATCCGTGCGCTGCTGCCCCTGGCCGGGCAGGGGCAGCACAAGCAGGGCAAGAAGTATCAGTGCGCGTCTCATCAGAGGGTGGCCATCTGCTGGCAGGCCTTGCGTACCAGCATGAGGTTGCTGAGAATCTTCTCCAGGTCCTTCAGGTACACCTGGTTCGGGCCGTCGCTCATGGCATGGTCGGGATCCTTGTGTACCTCCATGAATACACCATCGATGCCCATGGTCATGGCGGCATTGGCCAGCACGGGAGCCAGCTCGCGGTCGCCGCCGGTGGCGCCGCCCAGCCCGCCCGGGCGCTGCACGGAGTGTGTGGCGTCAAACACCACGGGGCAGCCGAACTTCTTCATCCAGTACATGCCGCGCATGTCCACGACGAGGTTATTATAGCCGAAGGAGGTGCCGCGCTCGCAGAGCATGTACTTATCGCAGCCGAAGGCTTCCATCTTCTCGCAGATGTTCTTGCAATCCCAGGGGGCGAGGAACTGACCCTTCTTGATGTTCACCGGGCGACCGGTCTTGGCACAGGCTTCCAGCAGGTCGCTCTGGCGGCTCAGGAAGGCAGGCACCTGCAGCAGATCCACAAACTGGGCTGCGTATTCGGCCTGCTGCTCGGTGTGCACGTCGGTCACCACGGGGCAGCCGAGCTCCTTGCCGATTTCGGAGAGAATGCGGCAGCCTTCCTCAATGCCCGGCCCGCGGAAGCTCTTCACGCTGGTGCGGTTGGCCTTGTCATAAGAAGCCTTGAAGATGAACTGCACACCCAGACGGGTGCAGATCTCCTTGATGGCTGTGGCCATTTCCCAGGCAAAAGCCTCGTTTTCAAGAGAGCAGGGCCCGAGCAGGAAGAACGGCTCCTGCCCGCCGATGACTACGTTCTGGATGTTGAAAGACATGGTGAGAGTTGTTTCGATGCGTACATTATGCCCCAAGCTTTCATTGAAGTCAATGAGATTTCGCTTCGCAGCAGCGTAAAATTGTGAGTTTGTGAGCACGAGTTTTGATTTTGGGCTTGCTTTTTACGCCGGAACATTGTAACGTGCAGCACCGCATTCGCGGAGCAACCAGAATTAATCATGGAGACAACACGAATTCAGCGTGCCCTGCTTTCCGTTTCGGATAAGACCGGGCTTGATAAGTTTGCCAAGGGCCTGGTGGCCCAGAATGTTCAGCTTATTTCCACGGGCGGCACCTGCCGCTACCTCATGGAGCTTGGCCTGCCTGTTACGGAAATTTCTGATTACACGGGTGCCCCTGAGCTGTTTGACGGCCGCGTGAAGACCCTGCATCCCAAGGTGCACGGAGGTCTGCTGCAGCGCCGGGATCTGGAGGAGCATCAGCAGCAGGCTAAGGATAACAACATCCCCACCATCGACCTGGTCTGCGTGAATCTCTACCCGTTTGAGGAGACGGTGGCCAAGGAGGGTGTGACTCTCGCCGAAGCTATCGAGAAAATTGATATCGGTGGCCCGTCCATGCTGCGCTCCGCTGCCAAGAACTACGCTTCTGTGACCGTGGTTTCCGACCCCGCTGACTATGACACTGTGCTGGAGGAAATGGAAAACCACCAGGGTAATACCACCCTGAAGACCCGTGAGAAGCTGGCCGTGAAGGTGTTCATGCGCACCTCTTCCTACGATACCGCTATCTCCAACTACCTGGGTCACCGTGCCGAGGACAGCACTAAGAACAACTTCACGCTGTCCCTGCCGTTCAACCAGACCCTGCGCTATGGCGATAACCCCCACCAGCCCAGCGTGCTCTACGGTAACTTCGATTCCATCTTCACCCAGCTTCAGGGTAAGGAACTTTCCTACACCAACGTGCTGGACCTGGATGCCGCTGCCTCCCTCATCATGAACTTCCGCCGCCCCACCGTGGGTATTCTGAAGCACACCAATCCCTGCGGTGTCGGTCAGGATGATGAAGACCTCGTGGAGGCCTGGAAGCGCGCCTATCAGACCGATACGCAGGCTCCCTTCGGCGGCGTTATCGTGATGAACCGCCCCATGACCGAGGCTCTCGCCCGCATCGTGGGCGCTATCTTCACGGATGTGATTATCGCCCCCGACTACGAGCCCGAGGCCCGCGCCATCCTCACCAAGAAGAAGAACTGCCGCATCATGCGCATCGATATGGATGCATGGCGCGAGTTCTGCAAGGTGCCCATGGTGCGCACGGCTCCCGGTGGCCTCATGACCGTGAAGCGCGACGACGAAGTGATGGGCCTGGACAACCTGGAAGCCAAGGTGGTGACCAAGCGTGTGCCCACTGCTGAGGAACTTGAGGCCATGCGCTTTGCCTGGCGCGTCTGCAAGCAGGTGCACTCCAATGCCATTGTCTTCACCAACAAGAACGGTACCCTCGGTATCGGCGCCGGCCAGATGAGCCGCGTGGACTCCGCCAAGATTGCCGTGTGGAAGGCCGGTCAGGCCGGGCTCGACCTGAAGGGCAGTGTCATCGCCTCCGATGGCCTCTTCCCCTTCGCCGATGGCCTGCAGACCGCCATCGATGCCGGTGCCACCGCCTGCATCCAGCCCGGCGGCTCCATCCGCGATGAAGAGGTGATTGCCGCGGCCGATGCCGCCGGTATCGCCATGGTCTTCACCGGGGCCCGCCACTTCCTGCACTAAAGCAGTACCTTTCCGGACCCCGGTTCTGCAAGGGCAGGGCCGGGGTTCTTTTTTCAACATTTCATCCCCCTTTCAACTCATACTCTTTATATGCATCTCGGTGTAAATATTGACCACGTGGCCACCCTTCGCCAGGCGCGCTATGCCACCATGCTCGATTCCCACAACGTGGAGCCCGATATCGTGGTCGCTGCCAGGGCCGCCCAGGCCGGCGGGGCAGATTCTATCACTCTGCACGTGCGCGAAGACCGCCGCCATATGCAGGATGCCGATGCTTTCGCCGTGCGTCGCGAGGTGGCCCTGCCGCTGAATCTGGAAATGGGTGCCACCCCCGCCATGCTCGATTTTGCCCTGCGTCTCAAGCCGGACTTCGTCTGCCTGGTGCCTGAGCGCCGCGAGGAAATCACCACCGAAGGCGGGCTCGATGTCGCCGGCCACCTGGAGGAACTGCGCCCGCTCGTGGCCGCCCTGCTGGCCAATGGTAGCAAGGTGAGCATGTTCATCGACCCGGATGCGGAGCAGGTGCGCGCCAGTGCCGCCGTGGGCGCCCCCATGGTTGAGCTGCATACCGGCCGCTTTGCCAACACCCTGGGTGAGGAACGCGCCGCCGAAACTGCCCGTCTCATCGCCGCTGCTGAGCTGGCTCACTCCCTCGGCATCGAGGTGCATGCCGGTCATGGTATTCAGGTGGGCAACCTGGCAGATCTGGCTGCCGTGCCCCACCTCACCGAGCTCAATATCGGTCACACCATCATCTGCCGCGCCATCTTCACCGGCCTCACCGAAGCTGTGCGCGAAATGAAATCCGCCATTGCCCAGTATCAGTGGTGATGCTGTGCTGAAGCGCCTTGTCGAGCAGTGCCTGCCGGGTACTGCTCATTTTTTTTGCAATTCTGCGTCGCATTCTGCGTTTTTATCTTGCAATGCGTTGCGGGCGTGCTAATATGAAGACCTATGAATAAGACTCAACTCGTTGACTGCATTCAGGCTAAACTCGGTGAAGGTGCAACCAAGAAATGCGCAGAGACGGCCCTCAACGCCGTGCTCGGTGCCATCAAGGATGCCGTCGCTACCGAGAAAGTCCAGCTGGTAGGTTTCGGTACCTTTGAAATGAAGACCCGCGCCGCCCGCACGGGCCGCAACCCCCAGACCGGCGCTGCCATGAAGATTGCAGCCTCCCAGACCCTCTCCTTCAAGCCCTCCTCTGCCTTCAAGTCTGCGGTTCCCGCTAAGAAGACTTGCAAGAAGGGTGGTTGCAAGAAGAAGTAATCATCCCGGTCAATCAGAGTTTTTCACCAGCTCCGGAAATCCGACCCCGTCTCGTCGGATTCCCGGGGTTTTTGTGTCCGTGCTCCGTATTAAAATTATTTTTTTTGCTCTAACCCGCACGAAATCGGGGCACTTAGGGCAGGGAAGACGGGATTTTGAAAACTTTTTCTCAAAAATACGCTTGACGTGAAACGCGCTTTGTGATAAACTTTGCCCCGCACCCCGCTACGGGGTTGCCCGAAAGAAAAGCGAGCGAGCTTGCTTGACCGCCGGGCGAGGCAATTTTCCA